>JAUMYI010000150.1 GCA_030528705.1 Comamonadaceae bacterium
GAGAACAGCAGCGTCAGGTTGGTGGCGATGCCGCGCTGCTCCAGCACGCGCGCGGCCTGGATGCCTTCCCAGGTGGCGGCGATTTTGATGAGCACGCGCGCCGTGTCGACGCCAGCGGCGCGGTACAGCTCGATGATGCGCTCGGCGCGCGTGAGCGTGGCGTTGGCGTCAAAGCTCAGGCGCGCATCGACCTCGGTGGAAACGCGGCCGGGCACCTGTCGCAGGATTTCCGTGCCAAAGCGCACGATCAGGCGATCCATGCGCTCGGCCAGATCCAGCCCCTGGCTTTGCGACAGCGCCTGGGCCACCAGATCGGCGTACTCGGGCTTTTGCACCGCCTTGAGAATCAGCGATGGGTTGGTGGTGGCGTCTTGCGGCTGGTAGGCCTGAATTTGGTGGAAGTCGCCCGTGTCGGCAACCACGGTGGTGCAACGCTTGAGGGCTTGGAGCTGGGTGGGCATGGCAGGTGCGGCAAGAAAAAAGGCGAGTGTAGCGGCATTGCCGCAGGGCCTGGCTCAGCCCTGTGGCGGCGGCGCATCGGGCTCTGGCAACGCCTCGGGCTCTGGCGGCGCATCGGGCTCTGACTGTGCCTCGGGCTTGCGGCGCGCCAGCTTGCGCACCTGGCCCATGAGCTCGCCAGCCATCAGCTCCAGCAGCTGCAAGTCCAGCTCCTCTTCGTCGTGCGGCTCGTCGTCCATCAAGCACAGCGTGCCGATGACCTCGCCGCGCCGCGCCCGCAAGGGCACGCCGGCGTAGAAGCGAATGCCCTGCTCGCGCAAGGCCGGGTTGCGCGCAAAGCGCGGGTCGTGCTGCACGTCCTCCACCACCAGGGGCTGGCCGTTGCGCGCCACGTGGGCGCACACCGATTGCGCGCGCGGCAGGCCGGCGCTGGCCGGGTCGGCGCCTGCGTCGGCCAGGGTGCTGCCAGGGGTGTGCACCCAGTCCTCATCCACCAGCGAAATTTGCGCGTGCTTGACGGCAAAGGCGTTGGTGGCACGGCGCACGGTGTCGCGGTACAGCGCCAGCTTGTCCTCGGCCAGCATGTCGCCCTGCCGCAGCGCGCGCAGGCGCCGCGCCTCGCCTTCGGGGATGGCCGCCGGGATGTATTCCAGCGCCGCGCCATCGGCAAACTGGCGGCTCACGCTCAGCACCGCCTCGTGCATGCGGTTGAGCAGCTCATCGGCCGAGAGGCGCTGCGCCATCTGCGGCGTCAGCTCCAGGCCCGGCGCATTGAAGGCGCAGGCGATGATGCGCACATGCGGCCAGCGCCGGCGGATGCGGCGGCTGACGTGGCGAATCTGCGCCTGCGGCTGCGGGCTGAATGCCACCAGGCACAGCACCTGGCAGGTGTCCAGTTGGGGCAGGCTGGCCAGATCGACGCGCGCGCCCAGCGCGTGGGTGCTGGCGCTGGCGGCGTGGCCGTACAGCCGCAGGCCGTGCGCCAGGGCGGCAGCGGCCATGGCGTCCACCTCCCAGCGCGAGCCCAGGCAGTGCACGGCGGCCACTTCGCCTTCAGGCGTCAGGGTGTGCGCCGGCGGCGGATATTCATCGGCCAGTTCATCGAGCAGGCCATCCATGCCGTTGTCGAAGCGAAAGCGCTGCTCGGCCGTGGCCATGCTGCTGTGCAGGTGGCTCGACAGGCGCAGGGCCGGCAACAGCACGCCGTCGTAGAACTGCACCAGCGCCAGCGGCAGGTCCTGCTCCTCGTCTGCAGAGCGCGGCATGCCCTCCTCGATGGCCTGCTGCGCAATCTCCAGCGCAGTCTCCACGTCCTCGACCAGCAGGCGCTGATACAGGCGCTGCGCAGGTGTCAGCACGGGCTCGCTGCCCAGCAGCACTTCCAGAAAATGCAGCGCGGGGATGGTGCGCCCCAGCACCAGCAGGCAGACCGACAGCGGCGTGGCCAGGATCAGCCCGATGGGGCCCCACAGCGCCGTCCAGAACGTGGCCGAGACGATGATGGCCAGTGTGGACAGGCCGGTGCTTTCACCGTACAGCCAGGGCTCGACGAGGTTGTTGCTGATCAGCTCCAGCGCCAAGATCAGCGCCACCGTCCAGATCAGCATGCTCCAGCCTGGCTCCACGGCGAAGGCCAGCGCCACCGGGAAGATGGCCGCCAGGGCCGGGCCGGCATAGGGCACGTAGCGCATCAGCGCCGCCACCACGCCCCACAGCAGAGCGCCGGGCACGCCGATCAGCCACAGCCCGGCAGCCAGCGGCACGCCGTAGCTGATGTTGACGATGAGCTGCATGCGCAGGTATTTGCCGATGCGCTGCGAGGCATCGTCCAGCGCCTCCGTGGCCATGTTCAGGTTGCCGCCCATCAGGCGCAGCAGGCGGTCGCGCAGCGCATCGCGATCCAGCAAGATCAGCACCACGAACAAGATCACGATGCCGGCCATGAGCAGCGGCTCGCTGATGCGCAGCAGCCAAGTCTGCGCCAACTGCACGTTCGTGGGCGGCGCGGCCACCACCTGCACTTGCTGCACAGGCTGCTCGGGCGCTGCTTGCGCCGCACCCTGCGGCGGCTGTCCAGGCGCAGGCTCAGCCTCGCGGCCAGCGATGTCGCGCTGCAAGTGGTGCAAGGCGCGCTTGAAGCCATCGAGCATGCCCGCCCCTTCCACCGAGGCGCTCAGCCCGCGCAGCTTTTCGCTCATCGTGGCCTGGTAGCGCGGCAGGCTCTCGCCCAGCGCCGCAAGCTGCTGGCCCAGGTAGGCGCCCAGGCCAACTACGCCACCCAACACCACGGCCACCACCAGCACGATGGCCGCCATGCGCGGCAGGCCCCAGCGTTTGAGCCTGCGCACCAGCGGATCGAGCAAAAAACCCAGCAAGATGGCCAGCGCCAGCGGGATCAGCAGCTCGCGCCCGAAATACAGCGCGCAGATGATGGCCGCGCCAATCACCAGCACCGTGGCCGCGCGCAGGCCCGGCACCAGGGCCGCCAGCTGCGCCAGCGCGGCCTGCTCGGGCACGTCGCCATGCCGAAGCATTTCAGCGGGGCGATGCGGCTGGGCGCTGGGCGCGGCAGCGGGTGGGGCAACAGGCTTGTCAGACATGGGCAAATGGGGAGATGCAGGGCACGACGCCGCGACGGCCCCGATTCTCGGCAGGCGCCCTGGTCTGGGCCGTCATGCCCGCTGTAAGAGTTGCAAACCCGTGTACAAGCAGGGGCGGGCTTGGCAGGCCCGCACGCACACACGCCGAGCAGATCAGGCCAGCGCCGGGGCCAGCTCGGCCTGGAGATTCAGGCGGCCTTCCTGCACGGCATGGCAGGCCACCTGGGCCGTGCCCACGCGCAGCATGACGGGCCGCTCGCTGCGGCAACGCTCGTTGGCGTGCGGGCAGCGCGGGTTGAAGGCGCAGCCCTTGGGCGGGTTCAGCGGGTTGGGCACCTCGCCTTGCACCGGCGTGCGCGCCTTGCCGGTGTCGTGCATCTTGGGGATGGCATCGAGCAGCATGCGCGTGTAGGGGTGCAGCGGCCGCTCGAACAGGTCTTTCTTGTCGGCCAGCTCAACGATGCGCCCCAGGTACATCACGCCGACTTGATCGCTGACGTGGCGCACCACGGCCAGGTTGTGCGAGATGAACAAATAGGTCAACTGGCGCGCCTGCTGCAAGTCTTTCATGATGTTGAGCACCTGCGCCTGCACCGACACGTCCAGCGCGCTGGTGGGCTCGTCACAGACCAGGAACTCAGGCTCGGTGGCCAGGGCGCGCGCAATGGAGATGCGCTGGCGCTGGCCGCCGGAGAACTGGTGCGGGTACTTGCTCATGTCCTGCGCGCTCAGGCCCACCGATTGCAGCAGCTCGCCCACACGCTGGCGCAGTTGCTCGCGGTTTTTCATCATGCCGTGCTCGCGCAGCGGCTCGGCAATGATGTCCTCGACCAGCCAGCGCGGGTTCAGGCTGGCGTAAGGGTCCTGAAAAATCATCTGGATGCGCCGGCGGATGCGCTCGGCGCCAGCGGAGCGGTAGGCTTGATGCGCATCCTGGCCGTCGAACAAAAACTGGCCGCGCGTGGGCGGGTACAGGCCCACCAGCAGGCGCGCGACGGTGCTTTTGCCGCAGCCGGACTCGCCTACCAGGGCCAGGGTCTTGCCCTTGGCAATCTCGAAGCTCACGCCATCGACAGCGTGCAAAAAGGTCTTGGGCTTGCGCTCGATGACGCGGTTGAGCCAAGGTGCCGAGACATCGAAGGTGCGCGCCAGATCGTGCACGCGCACCAAAGGTTGGGCCGTGGCGGTGGCTGCTGCGGCGGCGGTGGCGGCCCCGGCCTGCGGCGCGGCCGCTGGCGTGGCAATCAGGGCGTCGGTCATACGGTCTCCGTCTCGTGGGTGGCAGTTGGCTGGGCGGTGGCCAGCCAGCAGGCGGCGTGGGTGGCGCCGGCGGGCTGCAGCTCGGGCCTCTCGTGGTGGCAGCGCGCAAATGCCTGGGGGCAGCGCGGGTTGAAGGCGCAGCCGGCCGGGATGGCGTTCAGGCGCGGCATGGCGCCGTCGATCTGGTTGAGGCGCTCGCGGTCCACGTCCATGTCGGGGATGGAGGCCATGAGCCCGCGCGTGTAAGGGTGGGCCGGGTGGTTGATGACTTCGTGCACCGGGCCGATCTCTGCCACGCGCCCTGCATACATCACGGCCACGCGGTCGCAGGTTTCGGCGATCACGCCCATGTCGTGCGTGATGAGCATCACGGCTGCGCCGCGCTCCTTGCAGATGCGCTTGAGCAGGCCGATGATTTGCGCCTGGATGGACACGTCCAGCGCCGTGGTGGGCTCGTCGGCGACGATGAGCTTGGGCTCGGCCGCCAGCGCCAGGGCGATCACCACGCGCTGGCGCATGCCGCCGGAGAACTGGTGCGGGTAATGGTCGATGCGCTCCTCGGCGGCGGGAATGCCCGTGTCCTTGAGCAGCGCAATGGCGCGCTGGCGCGCTTCTTTCGCAGAGACCGGCAGGTGCGTGACGATGGTTTCCACCAGCTGGCGCCCCACGGTGTACAGCGGGTTCAGCGAGGTCAGCGGGTCCTGGAAGATGGCGCCGATGTGGCGCCCGCGGATGGGGCGCATTTGCTCTTGCGTGAGCTGGTCGAGGCGCTGCCCATCCAGCCAGATTTCGCCACCTGCCACGCGCCCTGGCGGCTCCAGCAAGCCAATGATGGACGCGCCAGTGAGCGATTTGCCCGCCCCCGACTCACCCACCACGCCCAAGATTTCGCCCGGAGCAATGTCAAACGAGACCTTGTCCAGCGCACGCAAAATGCCGTGGCGGTTGGGGAACTCCACCACCAGGTTTTTCACTTGCAATAAGCTCATGGGGACTACTCCTTATTCTTCTTCAGCGCCCGGCAGCAGGCCAGGGCGCTGCACCGCCGGCCCGCATCAGCGCAGGCGCGGATTGAGCGCATCGCGCAGCCAGTCGCCCAGCAGGTTCACCGACAGCGCAATGAGCACCAGCATCAGGCCAGGGAAGATGGTGATCCACCACTCGCCGGAGAACAGATAGTCGTTGCCCACGCGGA
>JAUMYI010000151.1 GCA_030528705.1 Comamonadaceae bacterium
GCCAGCAGTGAGCGCCCCGAAGGGCGCGGGCGATGGCGGTGATGCTGCAATCCGCGCTGTGCGGTTCTGGCCGCTGCGGCAGCCGCCCGCTCAGCCACCAAAATCATCCAAAAAGATGCTGTCGCGCTCCACGCCCAGGTCCAGCAGCATCTGGATGACGGCGGCGTTCATCATGGGCGGGCCGCACATGTAGAACTCGCAGTCCTCGGGGGCGGGGTGGTCCTTGAGGTAGTTCTCGTAGAGCACGTTGTGGATGAAGCCGGTGTAGCCCGTCCAGTTGTCTTCGGGCAGCGGGTCGGAGAGGGCCAGGTGCCAGGTGAAGTTGGGGTTTTCGGCGGCGAGTTGGTCGTATTCCTCGGTGTAGAAGGCTTCGCGCAGCGAGCGCGCGCCGTACCAGAAGCTGATCTTGCGCTTGCTGTTCAGGCGCTTCAATTGGTCGAAGATGTGCGAGCGCATGGGGGCCATGCCCGCGCCGCCGCCGATGAAGACCATTTCGGCGTCGGTGTCCTTGGCGAAGAATTCGCCAAAGGGGCCGTACACCGTGACCTTGTCGCCGGGCTTGAGGTTGAACACCCAGGAGGACATTTGCCCCGGCGGCACGTCGTCGCGCCCCGGCGGCGGGGTGGCCACGCGGATGTTGAACTTGACGATGCCTTTTTCTTCCGGGTAGTTGGCCATCGAATAGGCGCGGATCACCGGCGCATCGACCTTGGAGACGTAGCGCCAGAGGTTGAACTTGTCCCAGTCGGCGCGGTATTCCTCGGGGATGTCGAAGTCCTTGTAGGCCACGGTGTGCGGCGGGCATTCGAGCTGCACGTAGCCGCCGGCGCGGAAGTCCACGTTCTCGCCCTCGGGCAGGCGCAGGGTCAGCTCCTTGATGAAGGTGGCGACGTTGTCGTTGCTCTCCACCGTGCATTCCCACTTCTTCACGCCGAAGACTTCTTCGGGCACTTCGATCTTCATGTCCTGCTTGACCGGGGTCTGGCAGGACAGGCGCCAGCCTTCGCGCGCCTGGCGGCGGGTGAAGTGCGACTCCTCGGTGGGCAGCATTTCGCCGCCGCCCGATTCGACGATGCACTTGCACTGCGCGCAGGTGCCGCCGCCGCCGCAGGCCGACGAGAGGAAGATGTTTTGCGACGCCAGGGTTTGCAGCAGCTTGCCGCCGGCGGGCACGGTGATGCGGCGCTCGCCGTTGATGTCGATGGTCACGTCGCCGCTGGCCACCAGCTTGGCGCGCGCGAACAGGATGATGAGCACCAGCGCCAGCACGATGGCGGTGAACATGCCCACGCCCAGCAGGATTTCCGTGCTCATAGCTGCACCCCCGAGAACGACATGAAGCCCAGGGCCATCAGGCCGATGGTGATGAAGGTGATGCCCAGCCCTTGCAGGCCGGCGGGCACGTCGCTGTACTTGAGCTTTTCGCGGATGCCCGCCAGCGCGGCAATGGCCAGCGCCCACGACAGGCCCGAGCCCACGCCGTACACCGCGCTTTCGGCCAGGTTGTAGTCGCGCTCGACCATGAACAGCGTGCCGCCCATGATGGCGCAGTTCACCGTGATCAGCGGCAGGAACACGCCCAGCGCGTTGTAGAGGCTGGGCACGTACTTATCCAGCAGCATTTCCAGAATCTGCACCAGCGCGGCAATCACGCCGATGTAGGACAGCAGGCCCAGAAAGCTCAAGTCCACCTCGGGCAGGCCGGCCCAGGCCAGCGCGCCGTCCTTGAGCAACCAGGTGTAGATCAGGTTGTTGGCCGGCACGGTGATGGCCTGCACCACCACCACGGCAATGCCCAAGCCAATGGCCGTTTCCACCTTCTTGGAGATGGCGATGAAGGTGCACATGCCCAGAAAGAAGGCCAGCGCCATGTTCTCGACGAACACGGAGCGCAAGAACAGGCTGAGGTAGTGTTCCATCTCAGATGCCCTCCTTGCCGCTCACGTGCGGCGCCATGCGGAAGGCGGGCGCCTCGTTCTGCTCGGTCTTCCAGCTTCGCAGCGCCCAGATGATGAGGCCAATCAGGAAGAAGGCCGAGGGCGGCAGCAGCAGCATGCCGTTGGGCACGTACCAGCCGCCGTCATTGACCGTGGGCAGCACGGCGATGCCAAACAGCTTGCCCGCGCCCAGCAGCTCGCGCACGAAGCCCAGCGCCAGCAGCATGGCGCTGTAGCCCAGGCCGTTGCCGATGCCGTCGAAGAACGAGAGCATGGGCGGGTTTTGCATGGCAAAAGCCTCGGCGCGGCCCATGACGATGCAGTTGGTGATGATCAGGCCGACGAACACCGAGAGCTGCTTGGACAGCGAGTAGGCAAAGGCCTTGAGCGTTTGATCGACCACGATCACCAGCGAGGCGATGATGACCATTTGCACGATCATGCGGATGGAAGCCGGAATCTGCGCCCGGATGCTGGAGATGAACAGGTTGGAAAAGCCGGTGACCAGCGTCAGCGCCACCGACATGACCAGCGCCGTCTTGAGGTTGGAGGTAACAGCCAGCGCCGAGCAGATGCCCAGGATTTGCAGGCCGATGGGGTTGTTCGCAAAGACCGGATCGAACAGGACTTGCTTGATCGTGGGTTGTGCCATCTCAGTTGCCTCCCGCGCGCAGGTGTGCCAGGAAAGGCCCGAAGCCCTGCGGGCCGAGCCAGAAGTTCAGCAGGTGATCGACGCCGTTGCTCGTCAGCGTGGCGCCGGCCAGGCCATCGACCTGGTGCACGGCGCGCGGGCTGGCCGCATCGACGCCGCCCTTGACGATGGCGATGGCCGGCTGGCCGCTGGCGTCAAACACCTGCTTGCCCGGCCACAGCGCCTTCCAGCGCGGGTTGTCCACCTCGCCGCCCAGGCCGGGCGTTTCGGCGTGCTGGTAAAAGCCGAAACCGGCCACGGTGTTGTAGTCGTCCTTGAGCGCCAGAAAGCCGTGCAGCGTGGACCACAGGCCGTAGCCGCGCACGGGCAGCACCAGGGTTTCGGTCTTGCCCTGGGCATCTTCCACCAGATACACCACCGTGAAGCGCTCGCGGCGGCGGATGGAGGCCGCGTCCTGCTCGGGGCGCAGGGCGTCGGAGAGGGCCGGGTCCTTGGCGGCCTTGAGCGCATCGAAGCTGGCGGCCTCGTGCGCGTCGCTGAAGCGGCCGGTTTGCAGATCGACCAGGCGCGGCTGGATGCGCTCCTTGAACAGGCGCTGCACCTCGGCGGCGGGGGCGTCGGCGCCCGCCAGCCCGGCAATGGCCAGGATGTTGCGCTGCTTGTCGAGCTGCTTGTTCACCTGCTGCGTGGGCTTGAGGCTGACGGCCGCGCCGGCCACGAAGACCGAGCACACCAGGCAGACCAGCAGCGCCACCAGCAGCGTGCGTCCAATGGTTTCTTTTTGATCAGACACGGCGTGCGGCCCTCCGCTTGATGTTGGCCCGGATGACGAAGTGGTCGATCAGCGGGGCGAACAGGTTGCCGAACAAAATGGCCAGCATCATCCCTTCGGGGAAGGCCGGGTTGATGACGCGGATCATCACCACCATCACCCCGATCAGCGCGCCGAAGATCCACTTGCCCGTGTTGGTCATGGAAGCCGACACCGGGTCGGTGGCCATGAACATCATGCCGAAGGCGTAGCCGCCCAGCACCAGATGCCAGTACCAGGGCAGGGCGAACATGGGGTTGCTCTCCGAGCCGATGAGGTTGAGCAGCAGGCTGAAGCCCACCATGCCGATCATCACCCCGGCCACGATGCGCCAGGCGGCAATGCGCATCAGCAGCAGCGCGCCGCCGCCAATCAGAATGGCCAGCGTGCTGGTCTCGCCCACCGAGCCGGGCATGAAGCCCAGGAAGGCGTCCCACCAGCTCAGGCCGCTTTGCGCCAGCGCCGCCACGCCGCCGCTGGCGGCCTGGCTGAGCGCCGTGGCACCGGCGTAGCCGTCCACCGCGTTCCACACCGCATCGCCCGAGAGCGCGGCCGGGTAGGCGAAGAACAGGAAGGCGCGCCCGGCCAGCGCCGGGTTGATGAAGTTCTTGCCCGTGCCGCCGAACACCTCCTTGCCCAGCACCACGCCAAAGCTGATGCCCAGCGCCACCTGCCACAGCGGGATGGTGGGCGGCAGCGTCAGCGCGAACAGCACCGAGGTGACGAAAAAGCCCTCGTTGACCTCGTGGCGGCGGATGGTGGCGAACAGCACCTCCCAGAAGCCGCCCACGGCAAAGGTGACGGCGTAAATGGGCAGAAAGTGCAGCGCGCCCAGCAGCATGTTGTCCCACGCGCTGGCGGGGTTGAAGCCGCCGAGCATGCGCATCAGCGCAAAGCGCCAGCCATCCTGCGCGGCCAGCAGCTCGGGCTGGGCGGCAAACACGGTGTTGGCCTGCCAGCCCACGTTCCACATGCCAAAGAACATGGCCGGGAAGGTGCACAGCCAGACCATGATCATCATGCGCTTGAGGTCAATGCTGTCGCGCACGTGCGCGGTGGAGCGCGTCACGCTGGCCGGGCGGTAGAGGAAGGTGTCCACCGCCTCGTACAAGGCGTACCACTTCTCGTATTTGCCGCCTTGGTGAAAGTGCGGCTCGATACGGTCAAAAAAAGATCGCAGGCCCATGATGTTCAGCCCTCCTTCTCGATGCGGGTGAGGTTGTCCCGCAAGATCGGGCCATATTCGTACTTGCCGGCGCACACGTAGGTGCACAGCGCCAGGTCTTCCTCGTCCAGCTCCAGGCAGCCGAGCTTTTGCGCCATCTCCGTGTCGCCCACGATCAGCGCGCGCAGCAGCTGCGTGGGCAGGATGTCCAGCGGCATCACCGCCTCGTAATTGCCAATGGGCACCATGGCGCGCTCGCTGCCGTTGGTGGTGGTGCTCATGGGCAGCAGGCGCCGGCCCAGCAGGCTGGAGAGAAACGCCCCGGTCACCGAATGCTTGCGCGCGCCCGGGCGCAGGTAATGCAGCATCTCGCGCTCCGTGCCCTCGCGCAGGCAGCTCACCTGCACGTGGTAGCGGCCCAGAAAGGCATACGGCCCGCTGGCCGTGCGCCCGCCCAGCACCGAGCCGGATATCACGCGGTTGTTCACGCGGTTGTCCGCGCCCTCCAGCTCGCCCGCCGTCAGCTCCTCCAGGCTCGCGCCCAGGCGCGTGCGCAGCAGGCGCGGGTTTTTCACCACCGGCCCGCCCAGCGCCACGATGCGCCCGGTCCACAACTGGCCCGTGGTGAACAGCTTGCCCACGGCGATCACGTCCTGATAGCCGATGTGCCACACCGTGCGCGCCGCATCCACGGGCAGCACGAAGTGGATGTGCGTGCCCGGCAGCCCGGCCGGGTGCGGGCCGGCGAATTGCTCCACCTTCACGCCCGGCACGTCCTCGCCCGGCAGCGAGGCGCTGGACGATGCGCCAGGCGCCTTGCACAGCACCAGCGGCGCCAGCCGCGAAAGCGCCGTCAAGCCGTGGCGGAAATCGCTGGCATGCGCATCGATGATGGGGGCCGGGTCGGCCGCCAGCGGGTGCGTGTCGATGGCCGTGACGAA
>JAUMYI010000152.1 GCA_030528705.1 Comamonadaceae bacterium
TTGGCGGAGAGGGAGGGATTCGAACCCTCGGTAGGCTTGCACCTACGCCTGATTTCGAGTCAGGTACATTCGACCACTCTGCCACCTCTCCTGGAACTGGTTGCATGCGGTGCAAGCGCGCGATTCTAGCAGAGGAATTCTGCGGCGGCGGCCCTCAGGCCAGCGCCTGGCGCATGCGGGCGATCACGTCCGCATAGCTGGGGGCGTTGAAGATGGCGCTGCCGGCCACGAAGGTGTCGGCGCCAGCGTCGGCGATGCGGCGGATGTTCTCGGGCTTGACGCCGCCGTCGATCTCCAGGCGGATGTCCTTGCCGCAGGCGTCGATGCGCCGGCGCGCCTGTTCGAGCTTGCGCAGCGCCGAGTCGATGAAGCTTTGGCCGCCAAAGCCGGGGTTGACGCTCATGATGAGGATCAGGTCCAGATCGTCGATGACCCAATCGAGCACGTCCAGCGGCGTGGCGGGGTTGAATACCAGCCCGGCCTTGCAGCCCTTGGCGCGGATGGCCTGGATGCTGCGGTGCACGTGTTCGCTGGCCTCGGGGTGCAAGCTGATGTAGTCGGCGCCGGCGGCGGCGAACTCGGCGGCCAGGGCATCGACTGGGGCCACCATCAAGTGCACGTCGATGGGCACGGGCGTGCCGTCGGCCCGTTTTGCGTGTGGGCGCAGCGCCTGGCAGATCATCGGGCCGAAGGTGAGGTTGGGCACGTAATGGTTGTCCATCACGTCAAAGTGAATCCAGTCGGCCCCGGCGGCGATGACTGTGCGCACTTCCTCGCCCAGGCGGGCGAAGTCGGCCGAGAGAATGGAGGGGGCAATGCGGTAGGTGGGGCTGGCGGTGCGGTTCATGCGCCGATTGTCGCAAAGATTGCGCGGGGCTTTGGCCGGGGCAATGGGGGCGGGAGGACGCGTTTTGGCGTCAAGACGCTACCATCGCGGCCCATGCAGGAAAACTTTTTTGACGTTCAGGTGCGTTGCGAGTATTTGCCGCGCGAGTCCGATCCGGCGCAGGCCGTGTACCGGTTTGCCTACACGATTCGGATTCACAACCATGGCGAGCGCGCCGGGCAGCTGATTGCCCGGCATTGGTGGATTCGCAATGGGCATGGCCAGGACGAGCAGGTGCGCGGCCTGGGCGTGGTCGGCGGCCAGCCGTTTCTGGAGCCCGGCCAGTCTTTCGAGTACACCAGCATGTGCCAGCTGGCAACGCCCCAGGGCAGCATGCGCGGCCACTATCTGTGCGTGGATGAGCAAGGCCAGGTGTTCGAGTGCCCGATTGCCGAGTTCGTGCTCGATGCCCGTGCGCCGGCAGGCGCGGCGGCCAAGGGTTTGGTGATCATGGCGCCGGCGCACAAGTCGCGCCTGTTGCACTGAAGCGGGCATTGCAGGCCGCGGTCATGGGCGAGTTCGATCTGATTGCGCGCTATTTCCGGCAGCCGGCGCAGGCGCTGCACACGCCGGCCGTGCTGGCCGGCATTGGCGACGATTGTGCGCTGTTGCAGCCGGCGGCGGGGGCGCAGTTGCTGGTCTCCAGCGATACGTTGGTGGCTGGGCGGCATTTCTTTGCCGATACCGATGCGGCGCGGCTGGGGCACAAGGCCCTGGCCGTGAACCTGAGCGACCTGGCCGCCTGTGCGGCCACGCCGCTGGGTTTTACGCTGGCCTTGACCTTGCCGGCCGTGGACGAGGCCTGGCTGCAGGCATTTGCGCAGGGCCTGCTGGCCTTGGCGCAGCAGTGCGATTGCCCGTTGGTGGGCGGCGATACCACGCGCGGGCCCCTGTCCATCACCATCACCGCCTTTGGCCAGGTGCCGCCTGGGCAGGCGCTGCTGCGCAGCGGCGCGCGCGTGGGGCACGATGTGTACGTCAGCGGCGCGATTGGCGAGGCGCGCGCCGCCCTGCAGTTGCTGCAGGGCCGCTGGCAGTGCAGTGATGCGGCGCTGCGGGCGCATTTGCTGCAACGCCTGGAGGCCCCCAGCCCGCGCCTGGAGCTGGCGCGGCATTTGCGCGGCGTGGCCAGCAGCGCGATGGATTTGAGCGATGGCCTGCACGGCGATGCGCAGCACCTGCTGGCGGCCTCGGGGGTTGGCGCCTGCATCCAAGGCGCCAGCCTGCTGGAGACGGCGCCCAGGCTGTGGGCCGCGCCGGAGCTGGCCGCCTGGCCCGAGGCGCAAAGGATTGCGTTTGCGCTGGCCGGCGGCGATGACTACGAGCTGCTGTTCACCGCCCATCCGGGTTTTCGCTCTTACCTGCGCGAGCTGGGCCAGGAGCTGGGCATGGGCGTGCAGCGCATCGGTGAGATCACGCCGCGCCCCGCGGCGGGGCCGGCCCTGCAGGTGCTCGACGGCCAGGGTCAGCCCATGGCTTTGGCGGTGGCGTCGTTTGACCATTTCGCGGCCAGGCCCCATCAATAGATCGGCGGCTGGCCCGGCGGTCTGGATTTGAAGCGTTTGTGCACCCAGAAGTACTGCGAGGGCATGGTGCGTATCCAGGCCTCGACTGCGCGGTTCATGCGCACGGTGTCGGCCACGGCGTCCTCGGTTGGGAAGTCCTGCCAATGCGGCAGCATCTCGATCTCGTAGCCGCCGGGGGTGACGCGCGCCAGCAGCGGCACGACGCGCGATTGCCCGATGCGCGCAAAGCGTGACAGCGAAGCCACGGTGGCCGCAGGCACGCCGAAAAAGGGCACGAAAATGGATTCGCGCGGGCCAAAGTTCATGTCCGGCAGCAAAAACAGGCAGCCGCCCTGGCGCAGGGTTTGCACGATGGGGCGCAGCCCCTGTGCGCGGTTGAGCAGCAATACCTGGCCAAAGCGGGCGCGGCGCTCTTTGATCCAGGCATCGAGCACGGGATTGGGCTGCTTGGTGTAGATGCTGGCGGCCAGCCGGCTGCTGGCCAGCGCGACGGCCACGCCCGCCGCATCCAGGCCATAAAAGTGCGGCGCCAGCAGGATCAGCGGGCGCGGGTCGTCCAGCTCGTGCACGGCGCCCACGAGTCGGATGCGTTGGCGCAGCCGCTCGGGCGGGGCCAGCCACAGCCAGCTGCGATCCAGCCAGGTCTGGCAGAAGTACACGAAGCACTCCTTGGCCCATTGGCGCCGCCTGGCCTCGCTCTGCTCGGGAAAGCACAGCCGCAGATTGGTCAGCGTCACCCGGCGGCGCGGCCTGGCCAGCCAGTACAGCACGCGGCCCAGGCCATGGCCCACGGCGCGCAGCACCGGCAGGGGCAGGCGCGAGAGCACATGCATCAGGGCGATGACGGCATGGCCGCCCAAGGCCTGGAGCCAACGCATCAGCACCGCCATGGCGAGATGGCAGACTTGGAGCAGGTTCTCATGCTTGCAAATCCTTCAGCGACTGCGGCCGCACGGCATCGGCGGGCATGCCGCGCGGGGCCTTGTAGCGGGCATAGCCCCACATGTACTGGTCGGGGCAAGCGCGGATCTGCGCCTCGACGGCGCGGTTGATTTGCTGCACCAGCGCAACCTGGCTGGCGCTGGCGTCCAAATCCAGCTGCTCCAAGTACAGGCGGTAGCCCGCGCCCCAGGGCAGGCGCTCACAGCGCGCGATGACGACGATGGGCCGCGTCTGCTGGATCAGGCGCGCGGCCATGGTCATGGTGTAGGCGGGCTTGCCAAACACATCGGCCCACTCGCCCATGCCCCAGGGCGGCACCTGATCGGGCAGCAGGCCGACGGCGCCGCCCTGGCGCAGGCAACGCAGCAGCGCGCGCACGCCGCCCATGTCGGTGGGTACGGCCTGCTGGCCGTGGCGGTTGCGCACGGTTTGCAGCATGCGGGCCAGAAAGGCCTGGCGCGCCGGGCGGTACAGCACCGTCAGCGGCCCGCGCGCCTGGCCCCAGCGACGCGCCCAGTACTGCGCCACGGTTTGTGAGGACAGCTCGAAGCAGCCCATGTGCGGGGTGATGAACAGCACGCCCTGCGGCAGCGCCCAGATCTCATCGAGCAGGCGCTGGGCCCGTTCGTCCAGGGCCACGGGCACGGGCGGGCCGTGCCAGACCTTGGGCAGCTCGGCCACCATGCGCCCGGCATGGCCGACGGCGGCGCGCACCTGGGCGAAGCGGTAGCCGGCCTGCGCGGCGTTGTCGATGAAACGCCGCCGATACGTTGGCGAGGCCAGAAAAACCAGCCAGCCCAGCAGCCAGCCCAGGGCCTGCAAAAGGCGGGCGGGCAGCCAGGAGAGCGTGCGCAGGAGAAAAAACATGAAAGACAGGGCTACAATCGCCTGCTCAGGTCCCCCTTTTGGGGGATCGGTCGCTGAGTTAAAGAGCAACTTGCAGGGCGACTGAAAAAAATGCTGCTAAAGCGTTCGCCCGGACTCCTTTCTTGAGGGTGGTTTCAGGCAAACGCCTACCAAAACCACTGCCAAGCAAAGGAGTTTTTTTATGGCCAACGATTTTCTTTTTACTTCGGAATCGGTCTCTGAAGGCCATCCCGATAAGGTCGCCGACCAGATTTCGGACGCTATTTTAGATGCGCTGCTCGCGCAAGACCCTATGAGCCGCGTGGCCGCCGAGACGCTGACCAACACCGGCTTGGTGGTGCTCGCCGGTGAGATCACCTCCGGCGCCAGCGTCGATTACATCCAGATCGCGCGCGACACCATCAAGCGCATCGGCTACGACAACACCGAGTACGGCATCGACCACAAAGGCTGCGCCGTGCTGGTGGCCTACGACAAGCAAAGCCAGGAAATCGCCCAGGGCGTGGACAAGGCCAGCGACGACGAACTCAACATCGGCGCGGGCGACCAGGGCCTGATGTTCGGCTACGCCTGCGACGAAACGCCCGAGCTGATGCCCGCGCCCATCTACTACGCGCACCGCCTGGTCGAGCGCCAAAGCCAGTTGCGCCGCGATGGCCGCCTGCCCTTTTTGCGCCCCGACGCCAAAAGCCAGGTGACCATGCGCTATGTGGACGGCAAGCCCCACAGCATCGACACCGTGGTGCTCTCCACCCAGCACAGCCCCGACCAGAGCGAGACGGCCACCAAGCTCAAAGCCAGCTTCATCGAGGCCGTGATCGAGGAAATCATCAAGCCCGTGCTGCCCAAGGAGTGGCTCAAGGACACCAAATACCTGGTCAACCCCACGGGCCGCTTCGTCATCGGCGGCCCGCAGGGCGATTGCGGGCTGACGGGCCGCAAGATCATTGTTGACACCTACGGCGGCGCCTGCCCGCACGGCGGCGGCGCTTTCAGCGGCAAGGACCCGACCAAGGTCGATCGCTCCGCCGCCTACGCCGCGCGCTACGTGGCCAAGAACATCGTCGCCGCCGGGCTGGCGCGCCAGGCGCAAATCCAGCTCTCCTACGCCATCGGCGTGGCCAAGCCCATCAACGTCACGGTCTATACCGAAGGCACGGGCGTGATCCCGGACGAGCAAATCGCCCGTCTGGTGCAAGAGCACTTCGACCTGCGCCCGCGCGGCATCATCGAAATGCTGGATTTGCGCCGCCCCATCTACGAGAAAACCGCCGCCTA
>JAUMYI010000153.1 GCA_030528705.1 Comamonadaceae bacterium
CGGGCTTTCGCAAAGGCATGGCGCTGTACTTCGAGCGCCACGACGGCCAGGCCGTCACCTGCGACGACTTCGCCCAGGCCATTGCCGATGCCAACCCGGATAGCCCGTTGGCCGCGCATCTGGAGGCGTTCAAACGCTGGTACAGCCAGGCCGGCACGCCCCACGTGCAGGCCCAGGGCCAGTACGACGCGCAGGCCCAAACCTACACCCTGACGCTGACGCAAACCACCCCGCCCACGCCGGGCCAGGGCGACAAGCAGCCGCTCATCATCCCCGTGCGCCTGGGCCTGCTGGGCCGCAGCGGCGCAGCCCTGCCGCTGTGCTTGCAGACCGAACAAGGTGCGCAAGAGCTGGGGTTGGAGACCACGCTGGTGCTGCACGAGCGCCAGCAAAGCTTCACCTTCACCCAGGTGGGAGAAATGCCCGTGCCCTCGCTGCTGCGCGGCTTCAGCGCCCCGGTGGTGCTGCAACACAGCCTGGGTGACGACGCGCTGCAGACCCTGCTGCAACACGATGGCGACCCTTTCAACCGCTGGGAGGCCAGCCAGCAATGGGCGCAGCGCATCATGCTGGCGGCCATCGAGAACCCCGAGGCCGAAATTGCCTTGCCGGCGCGCTTCGTGCAGGCCATGCGCCAGGTGCTGGGCGATGCGCAACTGGATGCGGCCTTCAAGGATTTGGTGCTCACGCTGCCCTCGGAGGGTTACATCGCCGAGCAGCTCGGGCAGGTCGATCCACAACGCATCCACGCTGTGCGCGAAGCCCTGCAGGATCAGCTTGCCCAGGCCCTGCAGGACGAGTGGCAAGCCGTGTGGGCGCAGCACCACGACACCGGCGCTTACCAGCCCGACGCCCACAGCGCAGGCCGCCGCGCCCTGGCCGGCAAGGCCTTGGCCATGTTGGTGCGCCAGGCTGGCCGCAGCGGCGATGCCGTCTGGCCCGGCAAAGCCTATCAGCGCGTCAAGGACGCGGGCAACATGACCGACCGCCTCAACGCGCTGAGCGCGCTGGTGCAGGCGCGCCACCCGCTGGCCGAGCCGGCTCTGCAACGCCTGCACCGCCAGTTCCGCGACGAGGCCCTGGTGCTGGACAAGTGGTTCCAGCTCCAGGCCATGGCGCCGGACGTGGATGGCGACCTGCTGCCCAAGGTGCGCCAGCTCATGCGCCACCCGGACTTCAACCTCAAGAACCCCAACCGCGCGCGCAGCCTGATCTTTGCCTACAGCAACCACAACCCGGCGGGCTTTCACCGCGCCGATGGCGCGGGCTACCAGTTCTGGGCCGAGCAGGTGCTGGCGCTGGACGCCATCAACGCCCAGGTGGCCGCCCGCCTGGCGCGCGCCCTGGACGCCTGGCGCAAGCTGGCCGCACCGTATCGCGCCCACGCCGAGGCGGCGCTGCAGCAGGTGGCCGCGCAGCAGGGCCTGAGCAAGGACGTGCGCGAAATCGTCGGCAAGGCGCTGGCGGCGCAGTGATGCGCTGCCCGCTGCGGGCCCTCCCACCCCCCATTGGCACAGGCGGCCAGGCCGCCCAGGTCCGTTTTCATAGGCTTTTCTGATTCACCATGTCCAAAAAACGCATTTCCCTGTCCCGTTACCTCGTTGAGCAGCAGCGCGTCGATGGCCGCATTCCGGCCCAGCTGCGCTTGCTGCTGGAAGTCGTGGCGCGCGCTTGCAAGCGCATCAGTTTTGAAGTCAACAAAGGCGCGCTGGGCGAAGCCATGGGCAGCGCCGGCAGCGAGAACGTGCAGGGCGAGGTGCAGAAAAAGCTCGACATCATCGCCAACGAGGTGCTGATTGAGGCCAACGAATGGGGCGGCCACCTGGCGGCCATGGCCAGCGAGGAGATGGAGGGCATTTACCTGGTGCCCAACCGCTACCCGCAGGGCGAGTACCTGCTGCTGTTTGACCCGCTCGACGGCTCGTCCAACATCGACGTCAACGTCAGCATCGGCACCATCTTCAGCGTGCTGGAAAAACCCCAGGAGCAGCGCGGCGTGACGGTGGACGACTTCCTGCAGCCGGGCGCGCGGCAGGTGGCGGCGGGCTACTGCGTCTTCGGCCCGCAGACCACGCTGGTGCTGACCGTGGGCGATGGCGTGGCCATGTTCACGCTGGATCGCGAGCAGGGCTCGTTCGTGCTCATTGAGGAGAACGTCCGAATCCCCGAGGACACCAAGGAGTTCTCCATCAACATGAGCAATATGCGCCATTGGGATCCGGCCGTGCGGCGCTACATCGACGAGTGCTTAGCCGGCCAGGAGGGCCCGCGCGGCAAGAACTTCAACATGCGCTGGATCGCCAGCATGGTGGCCGACATCCACCGCATCCTCAGCCGCGGCGGCATCTTCATGTACCCCTGGGATCAGCGCGAGCCGGCCAAGCCCGGCAAGCTGCGCCTGATGTACGAGGCCAACCCCATGGGCTGGCTGATCGAGCAGGCCGGCGGCGCGGCCAGCAATGGCCGCCAGCGCATCCTGGACATCCAGCCCAGGCAATTGCACGAGCGCGTCTCGGTCATCATGGGCGCGAAGAACGAGGTCGAGCGCATCGAACGCTACTACGCCGAGCTCGATGCCAGCCAGTCTTGAGGGGCCGCTCAAAACCCTCGCGCCGCGCCGCTGTGAAAGAACGCTATAATCGCGCCCTTTCACAAAGGCCGAATTAGCTCAGTTGGTAGAGCAGCTCATTCGTAATGAGAAGGTCGGGGGTTCGACTCCTCTATTCGGCACCACGCATTGCGCCACCGGCACCGGCCCGCCTGGTGGCAAGACTGAAAAACGCCACTCTTCCCATGCGCGAAGGTGGCGTTTTCCCGTTTGGGAAGGCCTTAGCCTGCGCCTGGCCACACCGGCGCCCGCGCGCAGGCACAGCCAAGCCGCCATGTCCGAACTCAAATCCATTGCCCGCCATACCGGAGTCGTCTTCGTTGGCCAACTGGCCGTGATGGCCTTTGGCGTGACCGATACCGTGGTGGCCGGGCGCCATTCGGCCCAGGCGCTGGCCGCATTGTCGGTGGGCACGGCCATCTACATCAGCGTCTATGTGGGGCTGATGGGCGTGTTGCAGGCGCTGTTGCCGATCTGGGCCGAGTTGCAGGGCGCGCGCCGCCACGGCGAGGTCGGGCGCTCGCTGCGCCAGGCGCTGTATCTGTGCGCGGCCTGCATCGCGCTGGGCATGGCGGTGCTGCTCATGCCTGGGCCGCTGCTGCGCGCGGCCCAGGTGCCGTCGGCCCTGCAGGCCGAGGCCGAGCACTATCTGGCCGTGCTGGCCTGGGCGCTGCCGCCGGCGCTGCTGTTTCGCCTCTACAGCACGCTCAATCAAAGCCTGGGCCATCCGCGCCTGGTCACGCTGCTGCAGGTCGGGGCGCTGCTGCCCAAGATCGCGCTGTCGGTCTGGTTGACGTTTGGCGGCGCCGGGCTGGCGCCGCAGGGCGCAGTCGGCTGCGCCTGGGCCACGCTGCTGGTCAATTGCGGGCTGCTGGCTGTGGCGCTGTGGCTGCTGCGCACGCAAGATCTGTATGCCCCCTACGCCATCTGGCAGCGGCTGGAGCGGCCCGACTGGCGTCAGCTGGTCGCTTTCGTGCGCCTGGGCGTGCCGGCCGGGCTGTCGGTGATGGTCGAAGTCACCTCGTTCACGCTGATGGCCTTGTTCATCGCCCGCCTGGGCACGCTGGCCTCGGCCAGCCACCAAATCGCCGGCAACGTGGCGGCGCTGCTGTACATGCTGCCGTTGGCGCTGGGCATTGCCACCAGCATGCGCGTGAGCCATTGGCGCGGCGCGGGCGATGCCGCCCGGGCCCGCCATGCCGCAGGCCTGGGCGTGGGCGCAGCGGCGCTGCTGGCCTTGCTGGCTGCGGCGGCGCTGGCCCTGGCTGCCGGCCCGGTGGCGGCGCTGTACGTGAGTGATCCGGCCATCGCCGCGGCCACGCAAGGGCTGCTGCTGTGGGTGGCGGCCTACCACCTGGGCGATGCGCTGCAGGCCGTGGCGCTGTTCGTGCTGCGCAGCTACCGCATCACGGTGCTGCCCTTTGCGCTCTACGCACTGCTGCTGTGGGGTCTGGGCCTGAGCGGCGGCTACCTGCTGGCCTTTGAGGGGCTGGGGCCGTGGCCGGCCATGCAGGCGCCGCAGGCTTTCTGGATGAGCAGCGCCACGGCGCTGCTGCTGGTGGCGGCGCTGCTGTGCGGCCTGCTGGGGCGCGCGGTGGGGGCCGATTGCCCGGATAATGGCGCGCCCGGCCGCGGCCCTGCCGCACCCTGAATGAAATCCACCCATGCCCCTGCCCAATGCCTCGCCCCCATCGCCCCAGACCGCGCCGCTGGCCCTGGAGGCGGTCACCCGGCCTTTGCGGGTGCTGGGCATCGAGTCCTCCTGTGACGAAACCGGCGTGGCCCTGGTGCAGACGCAGCCGCCAGCGCCCGGCGCGGCCAGCCCGCCGGTGCCGCAGTTGCTGGCCCATGCGCTGCACAGCCAGATCGACATGCACCGGCTCTACGGCGGCGTGGTGCCCGAGCTGGCCAGCCGCGACCACATCCGCCGCGTGCTGCCGCTGACGCAGCAGGTGTTGCAGCAGGCTGGCTGCAGTCTGCAAGAACTCGATGTCATTGCCTACACCAAAGGCCCAGGCCTGGCCGGGGCGCTGCTGGTCGGCGCTGGCGTGGCCTGCGCGCTGGGCGCGGCGCTGGGCACGCCGGTGCTGGGCGTGCACCATCTGGAAGGGCATTTGCTCTCGCCCTTTCTCAGCGCCGATCCGCCGCAATTTCCCTTCGTGGCGCTGCTGGTCTCGGGCGGGCACACCCAGTTGATGCGCGTCGATGGCGTGGGGCGCTATCAGCTGCTGGGCGAAACCATCGACGATGCCGCGGGCGAGGCTTTCGACAAATCGGCCAAGCTGCTGGGCCTGCCCTATCCGGGCGGCCCGGAGCTGGCGCGGCTGGCCGAGCAGGGCGATGCCCAGGCCTTTGAGCTGCCGCGCCCGCTGCTGCGCGGCGACAACCTGGATTTTTCCTTCGCGGGGCTGAAAACGGCCGTGCTCACCCAGGTGCAGCGCCTGGGCGAACAGGCGCAAGCGCGCCGCCACGATCTGGCCGCCAGCACCCAGGCGGCCATCGTCGAGGTGCTGGTGCGCAAATCCCTGCTGGCGCTGCGCCAGAGCGGGCTGCAGCGCCTGGTGGTGGCCGGCGGCGTAGGCGCCAACCGCCTGCTGCGGGCCACGCTGGACGAGGCCTGCGCCCGGCGCGGCGTGCGCGTGCATTACCCTGAGCTGTACCTGTGCACCGACAACGGCGCCATGATCGCGCTGGCCGCCGCCATGCGATTGCAGGCCGGCCTGCAAGAGCCCAGTCGCGCCTGGAGCTTTGACGTGCTGCCGCGCTGGCCGCTGGAAGACGTGGCGGGGTAAGAGCCTGTTCAAAGCCTGTGCAAGGCGAGCCAGTCACTCCGTAGACTCCCCTGTCAAGAGGGCCAGTTGGAGGTAGAGACTTGGGGTTGAAAA
>JAUMYI010000154.1 GCA_030528705.1 Comamonadaceae bacterium
GGATCACCAGGCTGGATTCCTGGTAGATCAGCTCGGGCTTGCGCAGGCCGTCGGCGGCCTCTTCGATGGCGCTCCAGACCTTGAGCAGGAAGTTCAAATCCCATTGCAGCTCTTCGGCGCTGCGACCGATGCCGGCGGTGCGGGCGATGATGCTCATGCCCTTGGGGTATTCGAGCTGATCCATCGCTTCTTTCAGCTCGCTGCGCTCGCTGCCCTCGATGCGGCGCGAGACGCCACCGCCGCGCGGGTTGTTGGGCATCAGCACCACGTAGCGCCCGGCCAGGCTGATGAAGGTGGTCAGCGCCGCGCCTTTGTTGCCGCGCTCTTCCTTCTCGACCTGTACCAGCAGCTCCTGGCCTTCCTTGATCACGTCGCTGATCTTGGCCTGGCTGACGCTCACGCCCTCGGCGAAGTACTGGCGCGAGATTTCCTTGAAGGGCAAAAAGCCGTGGCGCTCCTCGCCGTAGTCGACGAAGCAGGCCTCCAGGCTGGGCTCGATGCGGGTCACCACCGCCTTGTAGATGTTGCCCTTGCGCTGCTCGCGCCCTTCAATCTCGATTTCGTAATCGAGCAGTTTTTGCCCGTCGACGATGGCCAGGCGGCGTTCCTCGGCCTGCGTGGCGTTGATGAGCATCCGTTTCATGATGCAGTTCCTTTGTGTCAAAGCAATCCATGCCCCAGGCGGGGCGCCCGATGCCTGTGTCCGGGCTTCGCGATGACACAACGGAAACGCCGCCGCAGCGGCGACTTATGGCCCCATCTGTTGCCTGCCTGCCGTAGCCGCGCGCCAACGGCGCGCGCAGAACTGGCGAACGCGCCAAGCCGTTCAGCAGCGCATGGCAGGCAAAGGGGCTTGCATGACAGCGAGGGCGGCGCCGGGCCTGCTTGCAGCCCGGCGCATTGCCAGCAGCGCCTGATGGGCCGCAGGCGCTGTCGGGCCCAAAGGCACCGGGGCCGCTGGCCGCAGCCAGTGCCAGAGCAGGTTTGCCAGGGCCATCAACATGGGGTGCTTGCTCGCTCAAATCAGGCTGGCCAGCAGCGCACGCGGGGTAGTTAGCGTGTGCGGCGCGCCGGCCAGCCAGGGGGTATTCCGTATTCAGTGTTGCATCGCGTCGCGCCGAAAAGGGCGGGGCAAGGGTCTGGGTGAATTGTTCTTCGGCAGACCCGACCGGCCCCACGGGCATCGACCTGCCTGAGCCACGAAGGGGATACAACCGTTTCGCGTCAAAAAAATTACCAAGGCAATGCAAGCTCTTGGCTCCGCTCGGGCTCAGGTGGGCGCATTATAGGGGCACGGACATGGCGCAATGGGAGTGGGAGCGGCTCGATTGAACAAATCTTTGTACAATTGCACTCCTTTCATGTGCAGGAGGCAAACGCCATGCAAGCCATCACCTATTCCGAAGCCCGCAACAACCTGGCCAAGCACCTGGACCGGGTGGTCAACGACTGCGACTTCACCGTCATCACGCGCCAGAAGGGCGAGGCCGCCGTGCTGATGAGCCTGCGCGAGTTCGAGTCGTGGAAGGAAACCCTGTTCCTGCTGCGCGGCAAGAACGGCCCCCGGCTGCTGAAGGCGGTGGACGACATCCGCAAGCGGCGCAACCTCATCCAGCGCGAGCTGATCGACGAATGATCTCCTTTCACCCACAGGCCTGGGACGACTACCTCTGGTGGCAGCAGCACGACCGCCAGGTGCTGCGCAAGCTCAACCGGCTGATCCGCGACATCCAGCGCGACCCGTTCGGCGGCATCGGCAAGCCCGAGGCGCTGAAAAACGAGCTCTCGGGCTTCTGGTCGCGCCGCATCACGGACGAGCACCGCGTGGTCTACCGCATGGAAGGCGAGGATCTGGTGATCGCCCAGTGCCGGGGCCACTATGACGACTGAAAGCCCCGCCGTGCGCCAGCTGGCCGTGGACGAGGAAAGCGCCGGCCAGCGGCTGGACAACTTTCTCCTGCGCCACCTCAAGGGCGTGCCCAAGACCCACGTCTACCGCATCATCCGCAGCGGCCAAGTGCGCGTGAACAAGGGCCGCGCCAGCGCCGAGACGCGAGTGCAGACGGGCGACGTGGTGCGCGTGCCGCCGGTGCGCAGCGCCCAGGGCACTGACGCCAAGGGCATGCCAGCTGCCGCCCCGGCGCCGGCGCGAGAGTTCAGCGTGCTGCACGAGGACGACTGGCTGCTGGCCATCGACAAGCCCGCCGGCGTGGCCGTGCACGGCGGCAGCGGCGTGAGCTTTGGCGTCATCGAGCAGCTGCGCGCCGCCCGGCCGCAGGCGCGTTACCTGGAGCTGGTGCACCGGCTGGATCGTGAAACCAGCGGCATTTTGCTGATCGCCAAACGGCGCAGCGCCCTGACACACCTGCAAGATCAATTCCGCGCCCGCAGCACCGGCAAAACCTATCTGGCCCTGGTCAAAGGCCACTGGCCCGAGCGCCTGAAAGTGCTGGACACGCCGCTGCGCAAATACCTGCTGCCCGATGGCGAGCGCCGCGTGCGCCCCACCAGCACCGACGACCCGGATGGCCAGCGCGCCCTGTCACTGGTGCGCGTGCGCCAGCGCCACGAGGCCCTGCCGCAGGCCGGCCTGCCAGCCACCAGCTTGCTGGAGGTGACGATCAAGACCGGCCGCACCCACCAAATCCGCGTGCACACCGCCAGCAGCGGCCACCCCATCGCCGGCGACGACAAATACGGCGATTTCGACTGGAATCGCCGCCTGGCCAAGCAAGGGCTGGCGCGCATGTACCTGCATGCCTGGCGGCTGCGTTTCACGCACCCGCACAGCGGCGCGCAAATCACACTCGAAAGCGCCCCAGGCGCAGACCTGCGGCTGCCCGCGTCGCAGGCGCGGTGAGCGATGCCCCTTGGCCCGGGCCGCCCATGCCAGGGCCCGACTGCCGCACAAGCGCAAATTTGTCACAATCGCGGGCTTTTGGGCAACGCATTTCAAACAACAGAACCAACAGGACATTCACCCATGAGCGACGTTCAGCAACGCATCGACCAGCTGGTCAAGTCCCACCCCGTGGTGCTCTTCATGAAGGGCACGGCCAGCTTCCCCATGTGCGGCTTCTCCGGCCGCGCCACGCAAATCCTCAAAGCCTGCGGCGTGGACTTGAAATCGCTGATGGCCGTCAACGTGCTCGACGACCCGGAAATCCGCCAGGGCATCAAGGACTACAGCCAGTGGCCCACCATCCCGCAGCTCTACGTCAAGGGCGAATTCGTCGGCGGCTCGGACATCATGATGGAGATGTACGAATCGGGCGAGCTGCAAAAGCTGCTGGCATAACAGCCTGTTGACGATCTCTGCCCAGTCTGCAGGGGCAGCGGATCGGGGTGGGCTGCGGTTCATGCGAAAATCGCCGCCTTTGCCCCAGAGCCAAGAGCCCAGAGGCCGCATGCGCCACGCCGCATACGCGGCCCGTTTCATTGCCTGATGCCAAGCCACGCCCCCACCACTGCTACGCCCCCTGCCCCTGACGCCCGAGCGCGTCTGGCGCTGTTCGATCTGGATCACACGCTGCTGCCGCTGGATTCCGACTACGAGTGGGGCCAGTTCAGCGTCCGCCAGGGGTTGGTGGAAGGCCAAGGCTTTGCGCGGCGCAATGCCGAGTTTTTCGAGCAATACCGCGCTGGCACGCTGGATCTGGCGCAGTACATCCGCTTTGCCACCGAGGCCATTTGCCGCCTGGGCCCCGAGGCCAGCCTGGCCGCGCGCCAGCGCTTCATGGCCGAAGTCATCGCCCCGGCCATCCTGCCGCCGGCGCAGGCGCTGCTGCAACGCCACCGCGATGCCGGCGACGAGGTGCTGATCGTCACCGCCACCAACATCTTCGTCACCGAGCCCATCGCCCAGGCCCTGGGCGTGCCGCGCTCACACCTGCTGGCCGTGGAGCTCGAGCGCGATGCGCACAGCGGCTGGTACAACGGCCAGATTGCCGGCGTGCCCAGCATGCGCGAGGGCAAGGTCACGCGCGTGGAGCAGTGGTTGCAGCAGCGCGGCTGGGGCTGGCCGCAGGTGCACACCACCTTCTACAGCGATTCGCGCAACGATCTGGCCCTGCTCGAACAGGTGGACGTGCCCGTTGCCGTCAACCCCGACCCCACGCTGCGCCAACATGCGCAGCAACGCGGCTGGGCCATCATCGAGCTGTTCGCCCCTGCATGAGCTGCGCCTCCGCCACCACCCTGCCCCCATGATCAAGCAATTCATCGAAAAGCTGCTGGCCAAACGCCCGCGCCAGCGCCCGGCGGCCGAGGCCGGCCAAGCCCCCGCAGCCAGCACGCGCAGCGGCCGCGCCAGCGCCGCCAGCGCCCAGCGCAAAATCTTTGGCAAGCGCCACGAGGTGCCCGCCAGCGAGCACGGCATCGACCCCTCCCTGGTGGACCGGCGCGCGCTGGAAGTGGTCGATACCTTGCAAAACAAAGGCTTTGAGGCCTACATCGTCGGCGGCGCAGTGCGCGATTTGCTGCTGGGCCTGCGCCCCAAGGATTTCGACGTGGCCACCAACGCCACGCCCGAGCAGGTCAAGAGCCTGTTTCGCCGCGCCTTCATCATCGGGCGGCGCTTTCGCATCGTGCACGTGGTGTTCGGCCGCGGGCGCGAGCACGAGGTCATCGAAGTCACCACCTTCCGCGCCTACCTGGACAACCAGGCCGCCGACCGCATCAACGGCAACGAAAAGACCAGCCGCCAGGCGCTGGCGGGCGTGCAGCACGCCGTCGATGCCAGCGGCCGCGTGCTGCGCGACAACGTCTGGGGCAGCCAGCAGGAAGACGCGGCGCGGCGCGACTTCAGCATCAACGCCATGTACTACGACCCGCGCTCGCAGATCGTGGTCGACTACCACCACGGCATCGACGACGCGCGCAAGCGCACCATCCGCATGATCGGCGAGCCCGAGGCGCGCTATCGCGAAGACCCGGTGCGCATGATCCGCGCCATCCGCTTTGCCGCCAAGCTCGACGCGCTGGGCTTCACCCTGGGCAGCAAGACCGCCCAGCCCATCGCCGCGCTGCGCCCGCTGCTGCAGGACATCCCGCCCAGCCGCCTGTTTGACGAAATGCTCAAGCTGCTGCAAACCGGCCACGCCATGGCCTCGGTGGCGCAGCTGCGCGCGCTGGGGCTGGCCAAGGGCATCTACCCGCTGCTCGACCTGATCGTCGAGCGCGCCGACTGGCCGCTGGTCGAGCTGGCGCTGCGCGACACCGACCGGCGCGTGGCCGAAGGCAAACCCGTGGCCCCCAGCTTCCTGCTGGCCTGCGTGCTGTGGGACGACGTGCAACGCGCCTGGGAGCGCGAGCAGCAACGCGGCCAGCACCCCAGCCCGGCGCTCTCGCACGCCATCAGCGAAGTGTTCGAGCGCCGCGTCGGCGACGTCTCCGGGCGCGGCAAGCTCGGCGCCGACATCCGCGAAATCTGGACCATGCAGCCGCGCTTTGCGCGCCGCAGCGGCAAGG
>JAUMYI010000155.1 GCA_030528705.1 Comamonadaceae bacterium
TGCGCCATCTCCTGAAAGACTTCGCGCGCGGCGGCCAGGGTGTCTTCGATGTCCTGGGCGCTGTGCGCGGCGCTGACGAAGCCGGCTTCGTACAGGGCCGGGGCCAGATAGACGCCGCGCGCCAGCAGGCCGTGAAACAGCTGGTTAAAGCGTGCGCCGTCGCTGCACATGACTTGTTGGTAGTTTTGCGGCAATTGCGGCAGCAGGAAGAAACCGAACAGGCCGCCTTCGCTGTCCACGCTCAGCGCGATGCCGGCGGCGCTGGCGGCCTGTTGCAGGCCATCGACCAGGGCGCGGGTGCGCGCGCCCAGGGCGGCGTGAAAGCCCGGCTGCTGGATCAGGCGCAGCGTGGCCAGGCCGCAGGCGGTGGCCACGGGGTTGCCCGAGAGCGTGCCGGCCTGGTAGACCGGGCCCAGCGGCGCGAGCTGCTCCATGATGGCGCGCGGCCCGCCGAAGGCGGCCAGCGGCATGCCGCCGCCGATGACCTTGCCCAGCACCGTCAGATCGGGGGCGAAGCCCGGCAGTTGCGCGGCATACAGGCTTTGCGCGCCGCCCAGCGCGACGCGAAAGCCGGTCATGACCTCGTCGATGATGAGCAGCGCGCCGGCCTGGCGCGTCAGTTGGCGCGCCGCTTGCATGAAGGGCAGGCTGGCGCGCACGAAGTTCATGTTGCCGGCAATGGGCTCCATGATGACGCAGGCGATCTCGGCGCCAAAGCGGGCAAAGGCTTCTTCGAGCTGGGCGAGGTTGTTGTACTCCAGCACCAGGGTGTCGCGCACCACGTCCGGCGGCACGCCAGCGCTGGTGGCGTGGCCGAAGGTGGCCAGGCCCGAGCCGGCTTTGACCAGCAGGGCGTCGGCATGGCCGTGGTAGCAGCCTTCGAACTTGATGATTTTGTGGCGCCCGGTGGCGCCGCGCGCCAGGCGGATGGCGCTCATGCTGGCCTCGGTGCCGGAGTTGACCAGGCGCACCATCTCCATGCTGGGCATGAGCTGCAGGATGTGCTCGGCCAGCTCGATTTCGCGCTCGGTCGGCGCGCCGAAGGACAGGCCCTCGCGCGCGGCGCGGGCCACGGCGTCCAGCACCTCGGGGTGGCCGTGGCCCAGGATCATCGGCCCCCAGGAGCCGATGTAGTCGATGTAGCGCTGGCCGCCTGCATCCCAGAGGTAGGCGCCCTGGGCGCGTTCGATGAAGGCGGGCGTGCCGCCGACGGCCTTGAAGGCGCGCACGGGCGAGTTGACGCCGCCGGGGATGCTGCGTTGGGCGCGTGCGAACAGGGTCTGGTTGGCGTTCATGGCAGGGGGGGATGGGGTCGGTTTCGGTTCAGGGGGCGCAGCGCCCGTGCAGGGCATGCTGCATGGCCCTTTGCGCGGGCGCTGCATCAGGCATGCGTCAGGCAGCGGCGCATCAGGCACGCATCAGGCGCGCATCAGCGCCTCGATCTCGTCGGGCTGCACGGGCGCCTCGCGCGTCAGCAGGGCGTTGCCCTCGGCGGTGATGAGGGCGTCGTCCTCGATGCGGATGCCGATGTGGTGGAAGGCCTCGGGCACGCCGGGGGCGGGGCGCACGTAGATGCCCGGCTCGATGGTCAGCACCATGCCCGGGCGCAGGATGCGGGCGGGGCGCTCGCGGATGAGCTCGCCCGAGAGCGCATCGCGCCGCTCGTGCGGCTGGCCGCGCTCGCTGGGCTCGTTGTAGCTGCCGCAGTCGTGCACGTCCATGCCCATCCAGTGGCCGGTGCGGTGCATGTAGAACTGGAAGTAAGCGCGCTGCTCGATGGCGTCGTCCACGCCGCCCACGCGCTGCGCGTCGAGCAGGCCCAGATCCAGCATGCCTTGGGTGAGCACGCGCACGGCGGCGTCGTGTGGGTCGGTAAAGCGCGCGCCTGGGCGGGCCGCGGCGATGGCGGCCTCCTCGCTGGCCAGCACCAGCTCGTACAGCGCGCGCTGCGCGCCGCTGAAGCGGCCATCGGCCGGGAAGGTGCGGGTGATGTCGCTGGCGTAGCCGTCGAGCTCGCAGCCGGCGTCGATCAGCACCAGCTCGCCCGGGCGCAGCGGCGCATCGCTGGCGCGGTAGTGCAGCACGCAGGCGTTGGCGCCGGCGGCGACGATGCTGCTGTAGGCCGGCCCTTGCGCGCCGTGGCGGCGAAAGCTGTGCAGCAGCTCGGCCTCCAGGTGGTATTCGCGCGTATCGGCGCCAGCGGCCAGCAGCCGGGCCGAGCACTGCATAGCGCGGATGTGGGCCTGGGCGCTGATCTGGCAGGCGCGGCCGATGGTGGCGATCTCGTGCGCGTCCTTGACCAGGCGCATCTCATCGAGCAGCTCGCACAGGTCGTGCTGCGCTGCGGGCACTTGCGCGCCATAGCGGGCGCGGGCGCGCACGCGCTCGAGCCAGTGTTCGATCTGGGCGGCCAGCCCGGCATGGGTGGCAAAGGGGTAGTAGATGGCGCTTTTGTTTTCCAGCAGCGCGGGCAGGCGCGCGTCCAGCTGCTCGATGCTGTCGGCCTCATCCACCCCCAGGGTGGGCACGGCAGCCTGCGGGCCCAGGCGGTAGCCGTCCCAGATCTCGCGCTGCAAATCCTTGGGCTGGCACAGCAGCAGGCTTTGGCCATCGGCGTGCAGCACCAGCAGGGCATCGGGCTCGGTGAAGCCGCTCAGGTAGTAGAAGTAGCTGTCGTGCCGGTATGGGAAATGCGAGTCGCGGTTGCGGATGCACTCCCGGGCCGTGGGGATCAGCGCAATGCTGCCAGGTGGCAGGCTGGTGGCCAGGCGCTGGCGGCGCTGGATGTAGGGCGTGGCATCGAAATCGGGGCGGTGGTGCATAGGCGATGGGGCGAAAAAGCAAAAGGCCAGCCACGGTGGCTGGCAGGCAAGAGGGGCTATTGTTCTGCCCCGTTCGGGTGGTGGACTTGGGCGTGCAGCAAATCCAGCGCGCCGCGCTGGCCGGCCAGGTAGTCGTCGATGCACTGCTGCACCAGCGCCGAGCGGTGCTGCGCGCGGCGGGCGCGGATTTCCTGCGGGCTCAGCCACAGCGTGCGCACAATGCCCTGGTCCAGCGGCTGAGCGGCATGGTGCGCGCCCAGCGCGCCGCAAAAGCAAAAGCGCAGGTAGGTGATGTCCTGCGGCGCATCCGGCGCGGTGCGGTGCAGGTAAATGCCCACCAGCGCGCTGGGCTCGAACTCGTAGGCCGTCTCTTCAAGCACTTCACGGCGGCAGGCGGCAGTCAGGCTCTCGCCCGGATCGAGGTGGCCGGCAGGCGTGTTCAGGCGCAGGCCCTCGGCGGTGTGCTCCTCGACCAGCAGAAAGCGCCCTTGCCGCTCAATCACGGCCGCGACGGTGACATTGGGTTTCCAGCGCTGTGGCATGCGCCATATTATGGGACTGTCACCAGCCGCAATCAGGCAACAGCGCAGTCAAGGAGCAGACATGAACGATCACACCAGGGCCCAGGCCGGGCCGGCAGATGCCCTGTGGCAGCGGCTGCAGGGCTGGCGGCCGCAGGACGAGGGCTTTGCGCGCCATCTGGAGCTGCGGCTGCGCCAGCGCCATGGCTGGGATGCGGCCTATACCGCGCGCGCGGTGCAGGAGTACCGGCGCTTCATGTGGCTGCTGGTCACGCACCAGGGCGCGCAATGCCCCAGCGAGGCTGTTGACGCCGTCTGGCACGAGCACCTGCTCGACAGCCAGACCTATTTCGAGCAGTTCTGCCCGCAGGTGCTGCAGGTCACCATGCACCACGTGCCCAACCGGGGCGGCGCGAGCGAGAGCCAGCGCCACAGGGGCAACTATGCGCGCACGCTGCAGGCCTATGCCCAGGCGTTTGGCGCTGCCCCGCCGCCGGACATCTGGCCCGCGCCCGCGCGGCGCTGGCAGCCCTCGCCCGCAGCGGCGCAGCAGCCGCATTGGCGCATCCCCAAGCCGCGCTGGTGGCCGCTGCAGGAGCAAGAGCGCAGCGGCGGCTGGGGCAGTTGGGGTGGGCGCGCCGCATGGGCGCTGGGCCTGGCCGCCTGGGTGGCCGGCTGCGCGCAGTTGACGGCGGCGCAGCCGCAGCAGCGCATGTCCGGTGCGCTGTTTTTGCTGCTCTATGGCCTGGCCATGCTGGCCTTGCTCTGGTATGCGCGGCATTTGCACTGGCGGCTGCGGCCTGCGCGGCACAAGGCTTTGCCGGCGCGCGCGCCGCAGTTGTACGAGCTGGCCTTTCTGGCCGGCGGGCCGTACCGGGTGGCGCACACCGTGGCTGCCGGGCTGTGGCAGGCCGGCCATGTGCATTGGCACGAGGGCGCTTGGCAGCGCGGCGCGCCGCTGGCCGCGCCCGATGCGCTGCAGAGCAAGGTGGCCGCTGCGCTGCTCGGTGGCGAGAGCGCAGCGCAGACCGTGCTGCAGCTCAAGCCGGAAATCCGCGAGCTGCAGCAGCGCCTGTGGCAGCAGGGCTGGCTGCAGGCGCCACAGCGCCGCCAGTGGTATCGGCCCTGGGATGCCAAGTTGTTGGCGCTGGGCTATGCCGCCCTGGCGCTGGTGGGCGTGCTGCGGGTGCTCAGCGGCTGGCAGCTGCAGCGCCCGGTGGGCTTTTTGCTGGCGCTGCTGCTGTTGCTGCTGGTGGCGCCGCTGCTGTGGTGGCGGCATTTGCGCCCCTCGCGCCTGACCCTCGAAGGCCAGGCCGTGCTGCAGGCGCAGCGTGCGCGCCTGGCGCAGTTGGAGCGCAGCGGCGACCCCCAGCAGGCGCGGCAGGCGCAGCTGCCGTGGGCGTTGGCCCTGCTGGGCGGCGCGGCGCTGGAGGGCGTGGCGGCGGCAGAGCCGCTGCGGGGGGCGTTCATGCAGCCGCCCGCAGCCCAGGCCGGGCAGGGCGGCGCGGGCTGCGGCGGCATGGCCGGCACGGGCTCCTCCGGCGGCGATGGCGGTGGCTGCGGTGGCGGCGGTTGTGGGGGCTGTGGCGGCTGATGTTCAGAGCTGCGGCAGCGCCGCTGTGGCCAGCACGTCCAGCCGCGCCAGGCGCTTGCGCAGCTTGAGCACCTGGCGGTCCTTGCTCAGCAGCACGGCGCGGTGGGCGATGGCCAGGTCGATGAATTTCTGGTCGTCGCCATCGCGGCAGCGCACGGCGGTTTCGGCGGCGGCATCGACCAGGGTGGCCGCAGCGTCAAATTGCGCCAGGATGTCCGCCGCCGTGCGCTGGTAATGGGCCATGCGCGGCTGCAGGTGCGCATAGGCCAGCACGTGCGCGAGCTCGGCGCGCATGGCCTCGGTGGCGATCCAGTGCAGGCGCGGCGCGGGCTGGGCCAGCGCGGCCCACAGCTGCGCCTGCGCGACCGCCGCTGCCGGGTCGCCAAAGAGCAGCATGTCCAGCACGATGTTGGTGTCCAGCACCAGGGCGCGCGGCGGCCTCATCGCTGCGGGCTGGGTT
>JAUMYI010000156.1 GCA_030528705.1 Comamonadaceae bacterium
CTGGCGGTCGGCGAAGAAGCGTTGCAGGGTCAGGCGCGTGGTGTGGAAGGCCAGTTCGTCCCAGGGGATTTCGCCTTCGGCGAACAGTTTCGCTTGCTGGGTTTCCGGGCCGGGGGCGACTTCGGGGCCGTGCATGGCGGCCTGGTAGAACAGGTGCACCTGGCCTACGCGCGGCACGCTGATGATGGAAAACAGCGGGCCCAACGCCACTTCGATGCCGGCTTCCTCGCGGGTTTCGCGCGCTGCGCCCTGGGCGGTGGTTTCGTCCAGCTCCATGAAGCCGGCCGGCAGCGTCCATTTGCCGCGGCGCGGCTCGATGTTGCGCAGGCACAGCAGCACCTTGCCCTGCCAGACGGGGATGGTGCCGACCACGTTCAGCGGGTTCAGGTAGTGGATGGTGTGGCAGGCCGGGCAGATGGCGCGCACCCGGGTGTCGCCATCGTCGGGCACGCGGTGCTCTACAGGCTGGCCGCAGGCGCGGCAGAAGCGGATCAGGTGGCGCGGCGTCGTCATGGCGGTATTTACAACACCATCACGCGCAGCTCGGGCAGGCCGGCGATGCGCGCCTGCATCTGCTGGCCAGGCAGCACGGGGCCGACGCCGGCGGGCGTGCCGGTGAAGATCAGGTCGCCCGGTTGCAGCTCCCAGGCTCTGGAGAGGGTGGCGATGACTTCGGCCACGCTCCAGATCATCTCGGCGGTGTTGCCGCTTTGGCGCGGCTGGCCGTCCACGTCCAGCGCAATGCTGGCCTGTTCGATGGCGCCGGCCTGGGCCTTGGGCACGATGGGGCCGATGGGCGCGCTGTGCTCGAAGCCCTTGGCGATGGACCAGGCGCGGCCAGCTTTTTTCTGCTGCGCTTGCAGGTCGCGGCGCGTCATGTCCAGGCCCACGGCGTAGCCCCAGACGTGATCCAGTGCCTGGGCCACGGGGATGTCGCGCCCGCCGCGGTGCAGGGCGGCGACCAGCTCGACCTCGTGGTGCAGGTCTTCGGTCAGGCTGGGGTAGGGCATTTGGCCCACCAGGCCGCCTTCGCCCACGCTGAGGATGGCATCGGCGGGCTTGAGGAAGAAGAACGGCGGCTTGCGGCCGCTGGCGCCCATTTCCTGGGCGTGCTTGGCATAGTTCTGGCCTACGCAGTAGATGCGGTGCACGGGGAAACGCTCGGCCTGGCCAAGAATGGCCACGCTGGGGGTGGCCGGGGCGGGGAAGAGAAAGCGCATGGCGGCTTGGGGCAGGGCAGGGGCGAAGGGGTCAAAGCAGCCGGGGCGCGCAGGCTTTGGCCTGGGCCAGGGCTTGCTGCACGGCCGGGCGGGCGTTCATGCGCGCGTAGTGGGCGGCGACTTTGGGAAACTCCTCGATGGCCACGTCGTCGCTGGGCAGCCAGCCGGTGACGGTGTAGAGGTAGGCATCGGCCACGCTGTAGTCCTGGCCCAGCGCCCAGTCGCCGCCCTCTGGCAGGTAGTGCGCCTGGATGTAGGCAAAGGCCTCGCGCATGTTCTGCGGCACCTTGGCGCGCATGCTTTCGTGGGCGGCGGCATCGTCGCTCCAGCGCGCGCCGCGCCGGCCGTGGGCGTGGGCCACGTGCACGGTGGAGGCCAGGTAGCTGTTGAGCTCCTGCAGCCGGGCAAAGGCAAAGGCATCGCCCAGCGGCGCCAGGCGCGCGGCGGGAAAGCGTTGCGCGATGTACGCCAGCAGCGCCGGGGTCTCGGTCAGCAGGCCTTGCTCGGTCTGCAGCGCGGGCACGCGGCCTTTGGGGTTGAGGGCCAGATAAGCGGCGCTGCGCTGGGCCTGCTGGGCAAAGTCCAGCTGCACCAGCTCGAAGGGGGCGTTCGCTTCGAGCAAGGCGATGTGCACGGCCTGGGCGCAGGTGCCAGGGGCGGAGTACAGGGTCAGGGCGCTCATGGTGGTGTGCTCCGGGGTTGGGGAAGGGGGGAGATGGGCGGCGGGCAGACGTTATTTTTCCGTGTCCACCAGGCCTTTGACGAACCATCGCTGCATCAGCACCACGACCAGGGCAGGGGGCAGCATGGCCAGGATGGCGGTGGCCATGACCACGTTCCATTGGTTGCCCGAGTCGCCGCCGGCGATCATGCGCTTGATGCCGATGACTACCGGGTACATGTCTTCCGAAGTCGTCACCAGCAGGGGCCAGAGGTACTGGTTCCAGCCGTAGATGAACTGGATCACGAACAGCGCGGCGATGCTGGTCTTGGACAGCGGCAGCAGCACGTCTTTGAAAAAGCGCATCGGCCCGGCGCCATCGACGCGCGCGGCCTCGACCAGCTCGTCGGGCACGGTCAGGAAGAACTGGCGAAACAAGAAGGTGGCCGTGGCCGAGGCGATCAGCGGGATGGTCAGGCCCGCGTAGCTGTTGAGCATGCCCAGGTCGGAGATGACTTGGTAGGTCGGGCCGATGCGCACTTCCACCGGCAGCATCAGCGTGACGAAGATCAGCCAGAAAAACAGCCCCTTGAGGGGGAAGCGAAAGTAGACGATGGCAAAGGCCGAGAGCAGCGAGATGGCGATCTTGCCCACGGCGATGACCATGGCGGTGACGAAGCTGATCCACATCATGCGCGCCACCGGCGCGGTCGAGCCCGCGCCCTCGCCGCCGCCGAGCAGGGCGGTTTTGTAGGTTTCCCAAAAGTGGCCGCCGGGCAGCATCGGCATGGGCACCTGCATGATGTCTTGCACCGTGTGGGTGGAGGCCACGAAGGCCAGATACAGCGGAAAGCCCACCACGGCAATGCCCAGCAGCATCACCGCATGGGCCAGGATGCCCAGCATCGGGCGGCGTTCAACGATGGTCAACATATCAGTACTGCACTTTTTTCTCGACGTAGCGGAACTGGATCACGGTCAGCGCGATGACGATGGCCATCAGCACCACCGATTGCGCTGCCGAGCTGCCCATGTCCAGCCCCTTGAAGCCGTCGTAATAGACCATGTAGACCAGGATGGCGGTTTCGCGCCCAGGGCCGCCCTCGGTGGTGGCATCGACGATGGCGAAGGTGTCGAAGAAGGCATAGACCACGTTCATCACCAGCAGGAAGAAGGTGGTGGGCGAGAGCAGCGGGAACTGCACGGAGAGAAATCGCTTGAGCGGGCCGGCGCCGTCGATGGCCGCCGCTTCGAGCAGCGATTTGGGGATGGCCTGCAGCCCGGCCAGGAAGAACAGGAAGTTGTAGGAGATTTGCTTCCAGACCGCGGCCATGACGATCAGCGCCATGGCGTGGTTGGCGTTGAGCAGGTGGTTCCAGCGCATGCCCGCTTGCTCCAGCAGGTAGGCCACCACGCCCAGGCTGGGCGAGAACATGAACAGCCACAGCACGCCGGCCACGGCCGGCGCGACCGCGTAGGGCAGCAACAGCGCGGTCTTGTAGGCCAGCGCGCCCTTGATGATGCGGTCGGCAAAGACGGCCAACAGCAGCGACAGCCCAATGCCCGTGACGGCCACCAACACGGAAAACAGCGCGGTGACGCGAAACGAGGCCAGGTAGTTGGAGTCATTGAACAGGCGGCGGAAGTTCTCCAGCCCCACCCATTCGCGCGAGAAGCCAAAGGCGTCCTCCATCTGGAAGGACTGCACCAGCGCCTGCCCGGCTGGCCAGAAGAAAAAGATCAGAATCACCGCCATCTGCGGCGCCAGCAGGACCCAGGGCAACCAGGTCGAGCGAAACAAAACCCGTTTTTCCATGCAAAGCGTTCCAAGGTTCAAAAAAACCCGCGCTGCTCATGGCGCGGGTATGGGGCAAAAGCGTTTGGCTGCCGCAGCGGCCAGGCGCGTGGGGGGATGCCGCCCGTCAGGCGTTGGCGTCCTCCTCGGGCCAATCGCGGATGTAGGCCTTGAGCAGCTTGTTCTCCAGGTTCTGGCTGTCGACCACCGTCTTGGCCACGTCGTAGAGGCTGATCACGCCCATCAGCATGCGGTTGTCGATCACCGGCATGTAGCGCGCATGGCGATCGAGCATCATGCGCCGCACCTCGTCCAGCGAGGTCTGCTGCGTGCAGCTCATGGGCGACTCGTCCATGTGCGCGCGCACCGTCACCTTCTCCAGCGCGCCGCGGTGCTGCACCATGGCCAGGATCACCTCGCGGAAGGTCAGGATGCCCACCACCTCGCCGTGCTCGACCACCACCAGCGAGCCGATGTCGCGCTCGGCCATGGTTTCGACCGCCACGCTCAAGGCCTGGTCGGCATGCACGGTGTACAGGGTGTTGCCTTTGACTCTGAGAATATCGCTGACTTTCATGCGCGGGTCTCCTGGGTTTTTGTCGTGCTGGGCGCTGCAGCCCGCCGGCCTTTGGCGTGGGCGACAACAAGCGCCCGGGCTGCGCCAATCAGGCGTGGAATATAGCCCACAATAGCGCCCTCGCCGCCCAAGGGCAGCCCTTGGGCCGCCCTTGGCGGGCGCTTCTCGTGCGCTGCCCGCAGCGCGCCCCATGCGCAGAGATTTTGAACACGCCCTAAAAAATAGGAGACCCAATCCCATGGCAGGCTACAGCGATCCCGGCTTCGACACCCTGGCCCTGCACGCCGGCGCCGCGCCCGATGCGGCCACTGGCGCGCGCGCCGTGCCTTTGCACCTGAGCACCTCGTTCGTTTTTGAGTCCTCCGAACACGCCGCCTCGCTGTTCAACATGGAGCGCGCTGGCCACGTCTACTCGCGCATCAGCAACCCCACCACGGCGGTGCTGGAGCAGCGCATGGCCGCGCTCGAAGGCGGCGCTGGCGCCATCGCCACGGCCAGCGGCCAGGCGGCGCTGCACCTGGCCATTGCCACGCTGATGGGCGCGGGCGGGCACATCGTGGCCAGCAGCGCCATCTACGGCGGCTCGCACAACCTGCTGCACTACACGCTGCGCCGCTTTGGCATCGACACCACCTTCGTGCACCCGGGCGATCTGGACGCCTGGCGCGCGGCCATCCGCCCCAACACCCGGCTGCTGTTTGGCGAAACCGTGGGCAACCCCGGCCTGGACGTGCTGGACGTGCCCGCCGTGGCCGAAATCGCCCGCGCCGCGCGCCTGCCGCTGCTGGTGGATTCGACCTTCACCACGCCCTATCTGATGCAGCCGCTGGCGCTGGGGGCCGATCTGGTCTACCACTCGGCCACCAAATTCCTCTGCGGCCACGGCACCGTGGTCGGCGGCGTGATCGTCGACGGCGGCGCTTTCGATTGGGACGGCAGCGGCCTGTTTCCTGAGCTGAGCCAGCCCTACGAGGGCTTTCACGGCATGGTCTTTAGCGAGGAGGCCACCGCCGGCGCCTTTTTGCTGCGCGCGCGCCGCGAGGGCCTGCGCGATTTTGGCGCCGCGCTCAGCCCGCACAGCGCCTGGACGATTCTGCAAGGCATCGAAACCCTGTCGCTGCGCATGCAGC
>JAUMYI010000157.1 GCA_030528705.1 Comamonadaceae bacterium
CAGCACCACCACCAGCAACACCACCAGCCAATGCCAAATGGAAAAACTGCCCATGTCGTTTCCTTTCATTCATGAGGTTCATGCGTGCACGGCCGGCGCGCTGCCGCGCCTGCCGCCGCTGTGCCATAGCCACTGCTTTGCCCTCGCCACGGCACAGCCGGCCATTGTATGCCGCCATGCCAGGGCCATTGCCGCCACAGGGCATGGCACCGCCATGCCGCCGCGTGCGCACAGCTTCAGAGAAAGCCGCGGCCTTTGCGCAAAGCTGGCCCTGCGGCTCTTACTTGCGCCAGGGGCGCGGCCCGCCCATGACGTGCACGTGCAAGTGGTGCACCTCTTGCCCGCCCTCCTCGCCGGTGTTGATGACCACGCGAAAGCCCCCTTGGGGATAGGGATTGCAGCCGCGCTGCAAGGCCAGCTCCGGCGCCTTGGCCAGTATCTTGCCCAGCAGTGGGGCATCAGCGGGGCTGGCGTGGGCCAGCGATGGCAGGTGGCGCTTGGGGATGATGAGGAAATGCACCGGCGCTGCGGGGTTGATGTCGTCGAAGGCGAGGAGGTCTTCATCCTCGTACAGTTTCTTCGCGGGGATTTGCCCGGCCGCGATCTTGCAGAAGATGCAGTCCGGCGCGTGGCCCTGGTGGGCATCGGGGGTGGTCAAAGGCATGGGCACTGTCCTGATGGGGTGATGAGGGAGCTGGAAGTTCACAACGTAGCGCGCACGCCAACGTCGGCATAGTGCGCCTGCAGCCATTGCTGGGCGGCCGTGCGGCCCAGGGCGAACAAGTCCTGCAAAAAGCGGATGTCGGCGCGCAGCTTGCTGTCGCTGCCAAAGGGTTCGAGCAGTGCGCCGCCATCAATGCGGTGCATGCGCATGGCCTTGTAGCGGCCAGGCTCAAGCCGGCCTTCTTCCAGCAGGCGCCGCACGAACTCGATGGCGCGCAGCTCGGCCAGCAAGCTGGCGTTGAACGTAACCTCGTTGACGCGCTCTTGAATCTCAGTCATGGTGCGCGGCACGGCGTTGGTTTCGATGGGGTTGATCTGCACCAGCAGCACGTCGTCGGCCTGGGCGTGGTAGATCAGCGGGTAAATGGCCGGATTGCCCGAGTAGCCGCCATCCCAGTAATGCTCGCCATCAATTTCCACGGCGTTGAACAGCTGCGGCAGGCAGGCCGAGGCCATCAGCGCATCCAGGCTGACTTGCTCGCCTTCGAATACCTTGCTGCGCCCGGTGCGCACGTTGGTTGCGCCGATGAACAACTGCGGCACCAAGCCCTGGCCCTGATGGCGCTGGATGGCCTCAAAATCAATCAGCCGGCGCAGCAGCGTGCGCAGCGGGTTGATGTCCATCGGATTGGTCTGCGCCGGCGAGAGCGGCGGCACCATCAGCGGCTTGAGCCAGGGCATCCACTGCGCGGCCACGTTCGGCGGCGAGGCATTGAGGAACACCCCCAGCGTGCCCACGGCTTCCCAGAAAGTGCGCAGCGCCTGGCGCGCCAACTCGCAGCCGCGCGCATGGGCCTGGCGGGCATCGGCCAGGCCCAGCTCAGCGGCCTGGGCAAAGCCTGCGGCCAGCACGGTGGCATTCATGGCCCCGGCGCTGGTGCCGCTGATGCCGTCAAAGCGGCAATGGCCCGTCTCCAGCAGCGCATCGAGCACGCCCCAGGTGAAGGCCCCGTGCGAGCCCCCGCCCTGCAGGGCCAGGTTGAAGACTTTGATGGCTTGGTTTTTTTTCGGCACAGGCGTCATGGCGCAGCGTTCGCGAATACTCCGCCTGCGCTCAGGCGGTGATGGCCCGGTTCTGGTTCATGGCCGTCATGCCGCGCACGATGCGCACCAGAAACCACAGCGAGACGAAGAACCACGCCACCAGGCCCGGGATGTAGAAGAGCAGAAACAGCGGCGCGGTCAGCACGTACCAGAACAGCGACCAGCCCACGCTGCGGATGCGCCACTCGAAATGGCTTTGCTGCCAGCTGCCCTGCGCATCCGGGCTCTTGACCACGTCCAGGATCAGGGCCAGCAACAGCAGCAGCAAGCTGGGCTGCAGCCCCGGCAGCACGGCGCAGATGGCCACCGCCAGGTGCATGCCATAGCTGATCCAGCCCAGCAGCTTGAGCTCGCTCAGCGCCTTGGCGTCCAGCAGGCGCGCCTGTACCTCGATCACTTGCTCGTCATGGGCGTTTTGCATGCCTGGCTCTCCCCAAAAAGATTCCCAGGGCTACAGCTGCAACCCTGGGAGGGCTATTGTGCCGCATCCCGGCCGCAGCGCCTGCTGCCGATACAATCGGGGGCTTTTTTCCGCCCCTGGGAAAAGTCTGCACCGGGGCGCCAGCCAGCCGTTCTTTTGCCATGTCCAGTGCCGCCCCCGCCCCCATTTCCCCCATCGAGGACATCATCGCCGACATGCGCGCCGGCAAGATGGTGGTGCTGATCGACGAGGAAGACCGCGAGAACGAGGGCGATCTGGTGCTGGCGGCCGAGCACGTCAGCGCCGAGGCCATCAACTTCATGGCCCGCCACGCACGCGGCCTGGTGTGCCTGACGCTCACGCGCGAGCGCTGCGCGCTGCTGAACCTGCCGCCCATGGCCAAGCGCAACGGCACGCAGTTCGACACCGCCTTCACCGTCTCGATCGAGGCGGCCGAGGGCGTGACCACCGGCATCTCCGCTGCCGACCGCGCCCGCACCATCGCCGCGGCCGTAGCCCCCAATGCCCAGGCCAGCGATCTGGTGCAACCCGGCCACATCTTCCCGGTGCAGGCCGTCGATGGCGGCGTGCTGGTGCGCGCCGGCCACACCGAGGCTGGCTGCGACCTGGCGCGGCTGGCCGGCCTGATGCCCGCCAGCGTGATCTGCGAGATCATGAAGGACGACGGCACCATGGCGCGCCTGCCCGACCTGCAGCTCTTTGCCGCCGAGCACGGGCTGAAGATCGGCACCATTGCCGACCTGATCCAATACCGCAGCAGCCACGAATCGCTGATCGAGCGCGTCAGCTCGCGGCCGCTGGTGACGCACTGGGGCGAGTTCACCGCCCACGCCTACCAGGATCGGCTGGGCCAGGCACTGCACCTGGCGCTGGTCAAGGGCAGCTGGGGCGAGCAGGAAGAAATCGCCGTGCGCGTGCACGAGCCGCTGTCCGTGCTGGACGTGCTCGACGCCCAGCGCGGCCTGCACTCCTGGAGCCTGGACGCCAGCCTGCGCTACATCCAACAGCAAGGCAAAGGCGCGATGGTGCTGCTCAACTGCGGCGAAAGCGGCGCGCAGCTGCTCGATCAGCTCGAAGGGCGCGCCCAGCCCAGCCACGCCCCGGCGCGCGGCCGCATGGACTTGCGCACCTACGGCATCGGCGCGCAAATCCTGCGCCACCTGGGCGTGGGCCGCATGCGCCTGATGGGCCAGCCGCGGCGCCTGCCCAGCATCGCCGCGGGCTACAAACTCGAAATCACCGGCTTCATCAACAAGGACTGACCCATGCTGGACGCCAACAAAGGCCAAGGCGCTGCCGCATTGCTCGGCGGCAGCCAACTGCGCATTGCCATCGTGCAGGCGCGCTTTAACGAAGACATCACCCAGGCGCTGTTCGAGGCCGCCCATGCCGAGCTGCTCGCGCTGGGCGTGGCGGCCGAGGACATCACCCACCTGCGCGTGCCCGGCGCGCTGGAAGTGCCCGTGGCGCTGCAAGCCCTGGCCGAGACGGACGGCTACGACGCCATGATCGCGCTGGGCTGCATCATCCGCGGCGAGACCTACCACTTCGAGCTGGTGGCCAACGAATCGGGCGCTGGCGTCACGCGCGTGGGTCTGGACTACGGCATCCCCATCGCCAACGCCATCCTGACCGTGGAGAACATGGCCCAGGCCGTGGCGCGGCAGACGGAAAAAGGCGTGGACGCCGCGCGCACCGCCGTCGAGATGGCCAATCTGATCGGCCTGCTCGCCATGGGGGACGAATGAGCCCCGCCGCCCAGCCCCCCACCCCCAGCAGCAAGAAAAGCGCCCGCAGCCGCGCACGCGAATTCGCCCTGCAGGCCCTGTACCAGCGCCTGGTGGGCAAGAACGAGGCGCGCGAGATCGACCAGTTCACGCGCGGCCTCAGCGGCTTTCACAAGGCCGACTCGGCGCTGTACGACGCCCTGCTCTACGGCTGCGCCGAGCAGGCCGCCGCGCTGGACGCCACCATCACCCCAGTGCTGGACCGCCCGCTGAGCGAGCTATCGCCCATCGAGCACGCCATCATGTGGATGGGCGTGTACGAATTCCAGCACGCGCCGGACGTGCCCTGGAAAGTCGTCATCAACGAATACGTGGAGCTGGCCAAGGCCTTTGGCGGCACCGACGGGCACAAATACGTCAACGCCGTGCTGCACGCGCTGGCCGCCCAACTGCGCCCGCTGGAGCTGGGCCAGCCGCCGCAGCAACGCTGACGCAGGCGGCTGGCTCCCGCTGCGCCTGACCCCATGCCTGCGCCGCCCCCTGCCCCAGCGCCTAGCGCCCCCCGGCCTGCCTGGTTTTCGCGCCAGGAGCTGGCGCTGATCCTCATCACCATGGTCTGGGGCGCGACCTTCGTCGTCGTGCACGCGGCCATGCGCCACAGCGGGCCGATGTTCTTCGTCGGCCTGCGCTTTGTCACCGCCGCGCTGCTGGGCGCGCTGGTCTTCTGGCGCGCCATGCGCGGCCTGACGCGCCAGGAGCTGCTCGCCGGCAGCGCCATCGGCGCCAGCATCTTCATCGGCTATGGCCTGCAAACCTCTGGCCTGCAAACCATCAGCAGCAGCCAATCGGCCTTCATCACCGCCATGTACGTGCCGCTGGTGCCGCTGCTGCAATGGCTGGTGCTGCGCCGCCCGCCCCATGCCATGAGCCTGCTGGGCGTGGCCTTTGCCTTCACCGGGCTGGTGCTGCTGGCCGGGCCAGAGGCTGGCCTGGGCCTGCAAATGGAAGTGGGCGAATGGGCCACCTTGCTGGGCGCGCTGGGCATCGCCGGCGAAGTCATCCTGATCGGTTTTTTTGCCGGCAAGGTGGACGTGCGGCGCGTCACCGTGGTGCAGCTGCTGGTCGCCGGGCTGCTGGCCTGGCTGGCCATGCCGCTGGCGGGCGAGGCTCTGCCGGCCTTCTCCTGGGTCTGGCTGCTGGCGGCCGTGGGCATGGCCTGCTCCAGCATCGTCATCCAGCTGGTCATGAACTGGGCGCAGAAAACCGTCTCGCCCACGCGCGCCACGCTGATCTACGCCGGCGAGCCCGTCTGGGGCGGCGTGGCCGGGCGCCTCGCCGGCGACCGCCTGCCGCCGCTGGCCATCGCCGGCGCGGTGCTGATCGTCATCGGCGTGCTCGTCAGCGAATGGCGCCCGCGCCGGC
>JAUMYI010000158.1 GCA_030528705.1 Comamonadaceae bacterium
GCACCAGGCCGGTGATTTGCAGGCAGAACTCGTTGCGCACCGTTTCGGCGGCGGCGAACATCTCGGGCCGATCGGGATCGCAGACCACCTGCACATAGCCTTCGCGGTCGCGCAGGTCGATGAAGATCACGCCGCCGTGGTCGCGGCGGCGGTTGACCCAGCCGCACAGGGTCACAGTCTGGCCAGTCAGGGCTTCGGTGACCAGGCCACAGTATTCAGTGCGCATTGCCATAAAAAATGTCCGTTTCTGGCTGGTGTCAGCCGGGGGGTGTTCTGGTGCAAGAGAAAAAGAAAGCGCCGCCACTCATGCAGCCGCTGGCGCGGCCGGGCTGCTGCTGGGGGCGCTGGCCGTCTCGGCGGCGGCAGGAGCGGCGGCAGGCGCTGCCTCACCACTGCTGCTGGGCGCTGGGCTGGGCGGCTTGCCGCTGTTCTTGAAATCCGTGGCGTACCAGCCCGTGCCCTTGAGCTGAAAGCTCGGCGCGGACAGTTGTTTGGCAAAAGCCTCTGCGCCGCAGTGCGGGCACAGCGTCAGCGGCGCATCGGAGAGCTTTTGCAATACATCCTTGCGAAAGCCGCATTGGCCGCACAGGTAGGCATAGATCGGCATAAAACAGCGCGATGAGAAATCAAGAAAAGGCCCATGGGGCAGCCATGGCCTGCCTGCAGAAAAAACCGCCGATTATAAAAGCCGTGCACAGTGCCCGAGCAGCGCCGCGCAAAGCGCCTGGCAGGCAGGCCGCCAGGCGCGACTGCCGCCCTGTCGGGCCTGGCAGTTAAGCAGTTAAACTCTCAGGCTTTGTCAGAGCCTGTCTTCAAAATCACTGCCAATGGCGCTCGCCCTAGCGCCCTAGGGGTTGTTGAGATTTGGTTTGCAAAGTGGCAAAGTGGTTTTCGAGGCAAAAGCCGCAGCTGCAAGCGTTTTCAACGCAGCAGTTGCGGGTTTTGACCGAAAACACCGCCGCAACACTCAATCTCAACACCCTCTAGATCGGAATGGGCTTTGCGCGGGCGTCGCAAACCGCCCAACTCCGCTTCATTGCCCGCCGCGCAGAGATTTTGAACAGGCGCTCAGCCCCCCTCTCTTTCTGGATGGACGCCAATGCCCACCCAAAACCCCGCCCCAGCGCCTGCCAGCGCCAAGGTGCCTTTTGAACTCAAGAGCGCCACGCTGCCCGTGGTGGCGCTGCTGCTCAAATCCACGGACACCTATGCCATCCGCAAGGCGCTGGCCGAGCGTTTTGCCGACGAGCCGGACTTCTTCGACAACGATGCCGTCATCATTGATCTGAGCGCCGTGCGCGACGATCCTGGCGCCATCGACTTCCGGGGGCTGATGGGCACGTTGCGCAGCCTCAAGACCACGCCCGTGGCGGTGCGGGGCGGCAATGCGGTGCAGATTGAATTTGCACGCGCTGCCGGCCTGTCCGTAGCGCCCGACGCCCCGCCGCAACGCGCCGCGCCCGAGCCCGCGCAGCCCTCGGTGGAAATCCGCGAAGTGGTGCGCGAGGTGGAGGTGGTGCGCGAGGCGCCCGCCAGCGAAACGGTGCTGATCGACAAGCCCTTGCGCTCGGGCCAGCAGGTCTATGCCCGGGGGGCGGATTTGATCGTCATGACGGCCGTGAACTTCGGCGCCGAGGTCATCGCCGACGGCCATGTGCACGTTTATGCGCCGCTGCGCGGCCGCGCCATCGCCGGCGCGCGCGGCAATCCCAATGCCCGTATCCTGACCCTGTGCCTGGAAGCGCAGCTGGTTTCGGTGGCCGGCATTTACCGCACGGCGGAAAACGATCTGCCGCCCGAGGTCGCCGGTCGCCCGGCGCAGGTGCGCCTCGATGGCGAGCGCCTGCTCATCGAGCCCCTGGGCAAGGGCTGAGCAATGACACTCTGAAACACCCGCCAGGGCAGGCCAGGCGCCAAGCGCCGCGCACACCAAGGCAGAATACGCACACTTTGACCCGCTCCGCCCCGCTGCCACCGGGCCGGGTGCGACCAGAACCGTAACTTTCACAGGATGCATTCCATGGCCAAAATCATCGTCGTCACTTCCGGAAAAGGCGGGGTCGGTAAAACCACCACCAGTGCCAGCTTCTCATCGGGCCTGGCCATGCGCGGGCACAAAACGGCAGTGATTGATTTCGACGTGGGGCTGCGCAATCTGGATCTGATCATGGGCGCCGAGCGCCGCGTGGTCTACGACCTGATCAACGTCATCCAGGGCGAGGCCAACCTCAACCAGGCGCTGATCAAGGACAAGCAGCTGGAAAACCTCTACATCCTGGCCGCCTCGCAAACGCGCGACAAGGACGCGCTGACCGAGGAAGGCGTGGAAAAAGTGCTCAACGACCTGGCCGGCATGGGCTTTGAGTACATCATCTGCGACTCGCCCGCCGGCATCGAAAGCGGCGCGCTGCTGGCGATGAAGTTCGCCGATGAAGCCCTGGTCGTGACCAACCCGGAAGTCTCCTCGGTGCGCGACTCCGACCGCATCCTGGGCATGCTCGCCTCCAAGACCAAGCGCGCCATCGACGGCAAGGAGCCCGTCAAGGAGCACCTGCTCATCACGCGCTACAACCCGGGCCGCGTCGAAGGCGGGCAGATGCTGTCGCTGACCGACATCCAGGAAATCCTGCGCATCCCGCTCATCGGCGTCATCCCCGAATCCGAGACCGTGCTGCAAGCCTCCAACCAGGGCCTGCCGGCAGTGCACATGAAGGGTTCGGACGTGGCCGAGGCCTACCAGGACGTGATCGCCCGCTTCCTCGGTGAGCAGCGGCCGCTGCGCTTTGTTGATGCCCAGAAAGGCGGCTTTCTCAAGCGCATCTTCGGCGGGAGGTAAGCCATGGCCTTGATCGACATGCTCTTTGGCGGGAAGAAAAAAACCGCCTCCGTGGCCAAGGAGCGCCTGCAAATCATCCTGGCGCACGAGCGCAGCGACCGCACCACCAGCAAGCCGGACTTCCTCAACGACCTGCAAAAAGACCTGGTGCAGGTAATCTCCAAATACATCCAGATCCACCCCAACGACATCAAGGTCAACCTCGACCGGCAGGACAACCTGGAAGTGCTGGAAGTCAAGATCGAGATGCCCGAGTCCGAGCTGCGCACCAAGCCCAGCGGCCAATAAGCCAACCCCGCCCTCCGCCCGCCCAGGCGGGCGCAAAGCCTGGTTCACACGCCCTGACCGGCTGGCAAAGGTGTGCGGGCAAACACCATGGCAGAGACTGCCGCCGCGCCCGCATCGCGCTGCAAAACCCGGGCCAGCGCCCACAGCGTGGCGCCCGTGGTCATCACATCGTCGACCAACAGCACATGCTGCCCTTGCAGCCACTGGCCGGGCCGCTGCAATGCAAAGGCCCGGCGCAAATTGCGCCAGCGCGCCTGCCGCCCCATGCCAGCCTGCTGCGCCTGCGTGCTGTGGCGCAGCACCACATCCTGGCGCAGCTTGTGCGATTGCCCCGTTTGCGCGGCCAGGGCACGCGCCAACTCCCACGCTTGGTTGTAGCCGCGCTCGCGCAAGCGCGCCGCCGCCAGCGGCACGGCCACGATGGCATCAGCGCCGTGCAGCAACGCCGCAGCGTCTGGCTGCCGCCGCAGCAGCAGCGCAAAGCCATGCGCCCAAGCCGGCGCAGCGTAATACTTGAACTGGGCAATGAGCTGCTGCCAAGGATAGGCGTAATCCACCGCCGCCACGCAATGCCGCAACGGGCCGGGCCGCACCATGCAAGCACCACAGACCTGCGCCGACAAAGGCAGCGCCCTGCCCTGCACATCATCTTGCATATCACACCGCACCTCGCACCGCACCTCACCCTGTACCGGCACGGCAGCCGCAGGGGCCGGCAATGCCAAGGCACAGCGCGCGCAACGCGGCACCGGCCGCCCATGGCGCGCCAGGCAATCGCCGCACAGGCCAGCCGGCCCATGCCACACGGGCCAGCGCCGGCACAAAGGGCACTGCGCCGGCAGGCAGCGGGCCAGCAAGTCAAAACGCAACAAATGCAAAAGCATGGCAAGCTCCTGAGCATTGGCAACCCTGCCGGGCCGCCCGCACCAGCAGGCCAGGCACGGCCTGCCGCTGCGCCCCATCATGCCACGGCCACCCTCACCTATACTCGCGCGCTGGCTGCACCGCTCACCGATCACATGCCGCCCGCAGAAACACCACCGACCCTGGACCCCAATGCACTGGCGCGCTGGCAAGCCCGCGCGCCGGCGGCCAGCCCCTGGCTGCACGAAGAAGTCGGCCGGCGCATGCAAGAGCGTCTGGCCTGGATGGCGCGCGCGCCGCAGAACTGGTGCGACTGGGAGCCCGTGCGCGGCGGCATGCAGACCCACGATCTGATCGCGCAGCGCTACCCCAAAAGCAGCTGCTGGATCGTGCAGCAACACCCCGAGCAGCAGCGCCTGGCCGCCCAGCGCTGGCGCACGCCACGCTGGGCCCGCTGGGCCGGCCGCGCCGCCGTACACCTGCAAGAGCCCGCGCCGCAAAGCCTGGACATGCTCTGGGCCAACATGGCCCTGCACCAGCAGGCCCAGCCCCCCGCCGTACTGCGCCGCTGGGCGCAATGGCTCAAGCCCGATGGCATGGTGCTGTTCTCCTGCCTTGGGCCCGACACCCTGCGGCAACTGCGCAGCCTGTACCAGCAACTGGGCTGGCCGCCGCCTGCACAGCAATTCACCGACATGCACGACCTGGGCGACATGCTGGCGGCCAACGGCTTTGCCGAGCCCGTCATGGACATGGAATGCATCGAGCTGCAATACACCAGCACCGAGCGCCTGCGGCAAGAGCTGCGCGAGTTGGGCCGCAACCTGCACCCACAACGCTTTGCCGCACTGCGCGGGCGCCAATGGCTGGCGCAATGGCACCGGGCCCTGCAAAACCTGGCCGACGCGCAAGGCCGCATCGGGCTAACATTTGAAATCGTCTACGGCCACGCCATCAAGGCCGCCCCCGCAATGCCAGTGGCCGCACAAACCCACATCAGCCTGGCAGACATGCGCCAAACCCTGCAAAAAAACCGCCGCGAACCCTGAGCGCCTGTTCAAAATTCTCCGTACAGCCTACAAACGCCCGGCCTTGGCCGCAGTGCCGCGCACTCCAGTCAGAGGCGCTCAAGACTCGCCGCCAGCTCCAGCACCGACAGCGGCGCTGAGCCCTCGGCCTTGTTGTTGATGGTCACGTAAGCGTTCTGGCCTGCGCCGCAAGTGCCGTTGATGACGCGGGCCAGGTGTGCGCGGGTTTCAGGGTCGGGGTCTTGCAAGCGATTGAATGGCGCGTATTCGGCCTTGGCGTTTTCGTAGCCGTAGGCGCCGTGGCGGCGGTGCAGGTTCCAGCGGCACACCAATGG
>JAUMYI010000159.1 GCA_030528705.1 Comamonadaceae bacterium
TGCACCTGCTCGGGAAATTGCGCATTGGCCGCGTCCACCACGTGCAGCAGCAAATCGGCATCGACGGCCTCCTGCAAGGTGGCCTGAAAGGCCTCGACCAGGCCGTGCGGCAAATCGCGGATGAAGCCCACCGTATCGGACAGCGACACGGCCATGCCCGCCTCTTGCAAATACAGCTGGCGGGTGGTGGTGTCCAGCGTGGCAAACAACTGGTCGGCCGCATAGCTGCGCGCCTTGACCAGCGCATTGAACAGCGAGGACTTGCCCGCATTGGTGTAGCCCACCAGCGAGATGCTGGGCACCTGGTTGCGCTGACGCTGGCGGCGCTGCGTGCTGCGCTGCTTCTTGAGCTTGGCCAGGCGATCGCGCACGCGCTTGATGGCCTCGCCGATCATGCGCCGGTCCAGCTCGATCTGCGTCTCGCCCGGGCCGCCGCGCGCGCCAATGCCGCCGCGCTGGCGCTCCAGGTGCGACCAGCGCCGCACCAGGCGCGTGCTCAGGTACTGCAGCCGGGCCAGCTCGACCTGCAGCTTGCCTTCGTGGCTGCGGGCGCGCTGGGCAAAAATCTCCAGGATCAAAAACGTGCGGTCGTACACCGGCAGGCCGATCTCGCGCTCCAGGTTGCGCTGCTGCGCCGGGCTCAGGGCTTGGTCGAAGACGACCTCGCTGGCCCCATGGCCCAGGGCCAGGGCCTTGAGCTCCTCGACCTTGCCCTTGCCGATGAACAGCGCCGCATCGGGGAATTTGCGTTTGACGACGATGCGCTCACACGGCTGCAGCCCGGCCGTCAGCGCCAACTGCGCCAGCTCATCGAGTGCGTGATCGAAGTGGGCCTCGCCAAAATCCACCCCGACCAGCACGGCCATAGGCGTTGGCTGCGGGGTGATGGCAAACGTGTTCTTGCTCAAGACGGGTGGGGCTCCTGTATGGGCATGGCAGCGCCATGCGTTTGATCTGCCCTGCACGAATCCAGCAGCCCAAAGTGCGCGCCGCCGTTTGTGCAGGGTGTGGTTGGATGGGGCAAAAATTCAGGGCCTGTTGCTGTGCAGACAGGCCCTGGATCGAAAACAGCGCAAGCCAAAGGCCAAGTCCGGCAGTGCGCCGCCGGCTTGGCCTTGCATCATCAGGCTTGGCCGGCTGCTTTTTTCTCTGCCGCGCCGGCCTGCTCGGCCGACAGCGAGGCGAAGTTGACCGGGCGGGCCGGCACGATGGTCGAGATGGCGTGTTTGTAGACCATTTGCGTGACGGTATTGCGCAGCAGCACCACGTATTGGTCGAAAGATTCGATCTGCCCTTGCAGCTTGATGCCGTTGACCAGATAGATCGACACCGGGATGTGCTCGCGGCGCAGGGCGTTCAAAAAGGGGTCCTGCAACAGTTGGCCTTTATTGCTCACGATATAGCTCCGTGTTGAAGAGGCCTGGGCAGGCCTCTTGGGGCGGGGCTCAAGCATTGTGCTTGAGAACCTGTTCTGAGAAAAAAACGAAAGGCGGCACCTTAACACAGTGCCGCTGCTTACGTGCAAACCCGCAGGCTTTTGCGCCATTTCTCCCAGTTTGGCGGCTCTCAGACACAGGCTGCGTGGCTGGCAAGGCCATGCGCGCCGCATGGCGGCAAGGGGCGGCGCGCTCAGGATTTGTCCGCGTAGGGGTTGTCGCTGGTGCGCAGCTCGATGCGCAGCGGCGTGCCCTCGAGCTTGAAGGCCTTGCGAAACCAGGTCTCCAGAAAGCGCCGATAGGCCTGGTCGAGGTGATCGAGCGAGTTGCCGTGGATCACGATCACCGGCGGGTTCATGCCGCCTTGGTGGGCATAGCGCGGCTTGGGGCGGAACATGCCGCTCTTGCGCGGCGCCTGGTACTGCACGGCCTCTTGCAGCAGGCGCGTGAGCTTGGCCGTGGGCATTTTGCGCGTGGCCGCGGCATAGGCCGCATCAATGGCCTTCCACAGCGGCTCCAGCCCCTGACGCTTGAGCGCCGAGATGTGCTTGACTGGCGCAAAGCGCATGAAGCCCAGGCGCAGCTCCAGCGAGCGCGCCAGCTGCTCGCGCTGGTAGCGATCCAGCGCATCCCATTTGTTGATGGCCACCACCACGGCGCGGCCAGACTCCAGGATGAAGCCGGCGATGTGCGCGTCCTGATCGGTCACGCCCTGCGTGGCGTCGATGACCAGCACCACCACCTGCGCGCCCTCGATGGCCTGCAAGGTCTTGACCACGGAGAACTTCTCCACCGCCTCGAACACTTTGCCCTTGCGGCGCAGGCCCGCGGTGTCGATCAGCTCATAGCGCTGCGCGCCGCGCTCGATGGGCACGCGGATGGCATCGCGCGTCGTGCCCGGCATGTCGAAGGTCACCAGCCGGTCCTCACCCAGCCAGGCATTGATCAGCGTGGACTTGCCAGCGTTGGGCCGGCCGGCCACGGCAATGCGAATGGGCGCGGCCTGCTCTTGGGCGTCGCCATCGGCGCCATCGGCAGCCTCGCCCGGCTCGGGCTCGGGCGGCAGTTGCTCGGCGGCCAGCTCCAGCAGGTCGCGCACCCCCTGGCCGTGCGCGGCCGAGACGGCATACACCGGCCCCAGGCCCAGCTCATAGAACTCGGCCAGCTGCGCGCCGCTTTTCATGCCCTCGGCCTTGTTGGCCACCAGCAGGCAGGGCTTGCCCAGGCGGCGCAGGTAGCGCGCGATCTCCTGGTCTTGGCCGGCCAGGCCGGCGCGCGCATCGACCAGAAACAGCACCAGATCGGCCTCGGCAATGGCCTGCTGCGTCTGGCTGGCCATCTTCTCGAAGATCGCGCCCTCGGCGCTGTCCTCCAAGCCGCCGGTGTCCACGACGATGAACTGGCGCGCGCCCCAGCGCGCCGTGCCGTAGTGCCGGTCGCGCGTCAGCCCGGCAAAATCGGCCACGATGGCATCGCGCGTGCGCGTGAGGCGGTTAAACAGCGTGGACTTGCCCACATTGGGCCGGCCCACCAAAGCAATGACCGCAAGCATGGCAATCGTCCTTGGTTGTGAAGCAGGTGGCGGGCCAAGGCCCTCGCCGCACGCTCGGGCGGCGCGACAAAGCCAAACCCGGCAGGGCGTGCGAATCCATCGTTGGAGATCAATCGCTCGGGATCAATCGGGCCTGAAGCCGTACACCGTGCCGTTGTTGCTGATGGCAATCAGCGTATTGCCCGCATACACCGGCGCAATGCGCAGGCCGGAGCGATCGGTCTGGAAGCGGTTCAGCGGCGTGCCATCGCTGCCTTCGAGCAGATGCAGCCAGCCGCTGGCATCGCCCACGGCCAGCACGCGGCCCAGGCGCAACGGCGCGGTCAGTTGGCGGTACTGCAACCGGTCAGACAGCCACTGCTGATGCCCATCGTGCCGGCCCCAGGCCTGAATGCGGCCTGTGGCATCAACGCTGTAAACCGTCTGCCCATCGCCATGCACCCCGACGGCGCCATTGAGGCGCTGGCTCCAGCTCGTGCTGCCCGAGCGCGCATCAACGCAGCCAATGGCCGCCTGGAAGGCCTGCACGCACAGGCTGGAGTCCTCTCGGCTGAAGTGGCCAACCACGTCCACCAAACGCTCGATGTCGTTGATGCCGCGCGGCACGGCCACGCTGGCCTCCCAGCGCAGCGTGCCAGTATCCGGGTCGATGCCGACCACGCGGCCCGAAAAGCCCGCCACCAGCGTATCGCCCACCGCCGTCAGCAGCAGGGCCTGCTGCAGCGCCAGGCTTTCCTCATCGTCCGCAGGGCGATCCCAGATCAGCGCGCCATTGTCGGCATCGAGCGCCAGCAGCGCGCGCTCGGCCGTGATGACGAACACCCGCCCGCCAGCCACCAGCGGCGGCGTGAACGAGCGCCCCGGCAGGGCGTAGCGCCACAGCACCTGGCCATCGCGCAAGGCCAAAACCTCATTGCGCGCGCTGATGACGGCAAAGGTCTGGCCATCGCCACCGACGCCGGCCACCAGGCGCTCACCCACGCGGGTTTGCCAGAGCTGCTCGCCGGTGGTCGGATGCAGGCTGAGCACCGTGCCCGAGGCCGTGGCCAGCGTGAGCGAGAGCTGGTGCACTAAGGGCTGCAACTCGATGCTGCCCAGGCTGCCAATCTGCGCCGTCCAGACCTGGCTGGCGGCAAAGCGCGCTTCGTTGGGTTCGAGCTCGCGCGGCTTGGGGGCCTTGCTGCTGCTGAACATCGCGCACGCGGCCAACTGCCCGGCCAGGGCCAGCACGGCCAGCGCGCGCACGGCGCGACGCGCCGGCGCGCGCGAAGATCGCAGCGACGAGAAAGAGAAAGCGAACATCTCTGGACTCCAAAAATCGAAACGGGCCGGCCTGCCCCGGCAACGGGCCAGCCGACCCAAGCGGCCTACTTATCGGCCCAGCCCCATCAGGAGCTGGCGCGAGCCGCCGCAGGCGCCTGGTCGGCAGCGACAGGCTGCTGGCCCAGCGCAGTCAGCTTGCTTTGCACGACGCTGCGGTAGCGGCTGAACGGCCCCAGCCCATCGAAAGCGGCCTGGTAGGCACTGATGGCCTCCTGCGTCTTGCCCTGGCCGAGCAGAATGTCGCCACGGCGGTCGTCGCGCAGCGGCCTGAACTCATACGGGAAGCTGTGCGCATCCAGTGCAGCCAGCGCCTGCTCGCCCTGCTCCTGCTGCATCTGCACCGAGGCCTTGTGTAGCACGGCCAGGGCCTTGAAGCCCTCGTCCTTGCCGTTGCGCACCAGCCAATCAAAAGCCTGCTCGGCCGCGGCCCAGTCCTGCTGTTGCACCAGGTGCTTGCCCGCCAGCAGCGTGGCCTGGCTGGCCTGGGCCGTCTTGGGGAAGCTTTGTTGCAGGGCCTGCAGGCTTTGCTGCACGGCCGTCTGCTGGTTCTGCACCGTGGCCTGCACGACTTGGTCGTACAGCACGGCAGCCTTGGCCGCCTGGCTGCGTTGCCAATACTGATAGCCATTGAGCCCCGCCACCACGGCCACGATGGCCAGCAGCGCGGCGCTGATCAAGTTGCCCCAGCGATCCCAGAAGTGCTTGAGGGTCGCCAGCTGTTCCTGTTCCTGTAAATCGTATTGCTGCATTGCCATTGGGGGATGGTGTTGGGTGTCAAGCCCTTGCAGCGCAAGGGCAGCGGCCGGGGCGCCGCAGACGCGGGCAGCAGGCGCCAGCCTATTGTTCAACGGTGGCGGGCGCTCACGCAGCCAGCGGCGATTGTATGCGCGCCGCCAGCCCCGCCAGATCGGCCAGCGGGCACAGTTGCTGCGCCGGCGCGCCCTCCTGCCCGGGCGCGGCGCGCAAGGGCTTGAGGGCCACTTCGCCGCGCGCCAGCTCGTCAGCGCCAAAGATCAGCGCAAAGCGCGCGCCGCTGGCGT
>JAUMYI010000160.1 GCA_030528705.1 Comamonadaceae bacterium
CGTGGGCCTGCCCCAGGGCGACATCGGCAATGCCTTCCTGGTGCCGCAGCAGGCCGTCACGCGCGGCAAGCAGGATGTGGCGCTGATCGTCAACGAGCAAGGCCAGATGCAGCCGCGCGTGGTCACCGTGGGCGGCCAGCAGGGCGCCAACTGGATCGTCACCAGCGGCCTTGAGGATGGGGACAAGGTGATCGTCGATGGCGCCATGATTGCCGGCATGAGCGGCGCCCAGCAGGTGCAAACGCGCGAGTGGACGCCCCCTGGCGCGGCGGCGGCCTCTGGCGCGGCCCCCGGCGCAGCCCCGGCTGGCGCAGCGCAGTAAAGCAGGCCCTATCGCCCCCGTTCAGAACCAGGAGCTTGCATGGCCCAGTTTTTCATCAACCGGCCCATTTTTGCGTGGGTCATTTCGATTTTCATCGTCATTGCGGGCGTGATTGGCATCCGCAATCTGCCGGTGTCGCAATACCCGGCCGTGGGCGCGCCCACCATCACTTTGTCAGCCGCCTATCCCGGCGCTTCGGCGCAGGTGATGGAAGACAGCGTGCTGGCCGTGATCGAGCGCAACATGAACGGCATCGAAGGGCTGGACTACATGAGCACCAGCGCCTCGGCCGACGGCACAGGCTCGGTCAGCCTGACCTTCACGCCCGAGACCAATGAAGACCTGGCGCAGGTGAGCGTGCAAAACAAGCTCTCCGAAGTCACGGCCTTGCTGCCAGCGGCGGTGCAGCAAAACGGCGTGATCGTGAGCAAGTCGCGCTCGAACTTCCTGATGGTGCTGATGATGTCCTCCCAAACCATAGACACGGAGGAGATCGCCGACTACGTCGAGCGCAGCATCAAGCCTTCCATCCAGCGCATCGACGGCGTGGGCGAGGCGCGGCTGTTCGGCTCCGAGCGGGCCATGCGCGTCTGGGTCGATCCGGCCAGGCTGCAAAACTACAACCTCTCGTTTGCCGATGTCTCGGCCGCCATCAGCGCGCAGAACGCGCAGATTTCCGCTGGCGCCATTGGCGAGCAGCCCGTGGCCCAGGGCCAGACCATCACGGCCACCGTGGCCGTGGACGGGCAACTGCGCACGCCCGAGCAGTTCGGCCACATCATCTTGCGCGCCACCGCTGGCGGCGCCAACGTGTATTTGAAGGACGTGGCGCGCATCGAGCTGGGCAGCCAAAGCTATGGCTCCTCCACCACGCTTGACGGCCAGCAGGCCGTGGGCATGGCCGTGATGCTCTCCAACAGCGGCAATGCCATGGCCACGGCCAAGGCGGTGCGCGAGAAGATGGCCGAGCTGCAAAAGTTCTTCCCCGCCGATCTGCAATGGTCGGCCCCGTATGACACCTCCGCCTTCGTCAAGCTCTCCATCGAGGCGGTGGTCAAGACCTTGCTCGAAGCCATCGCGCTGGTGTTCATCGTGATGTTCATCTTCTTGCAGAACATCCGCTACACGCTGATCCCCACCATCGTCGTGCCCATCTCGCTGCTGGGGGCGTTTGCGGGCATCTGGTACTTGGGCCTGTCCATCAACGTGCTGACCATGTTTGCCATGGTGCTGGTCATCGGCATCGTGGTGGACGACGCCATCGTGGTGGTGGAAAACGTCGAGCGCATCATGAGCGAGGAGGGCCTGCCGCCGCTGCAAGCCACGCGCAAGGCCATGGGCCAGATCTCCGGCGCGGTGATCGGCATCACGGCGGTGCTGATCTCGGTGTTCATCCCGCTGGCCATGTTCAGCGGCGCCACGGGCAACATCTACCGCCAGTTCGCGCTGACCATGGCGCTGGCCATTGCCTTCTCGGCCTTTCTGGCGCTGTCGCTCACGCCCGCGCTGGCGGCCACCTTGCTCAAGCCCGTGGCCCAAGGCCACCACATGCAAAAGCGCGGCTTCTTCGGCTGGTTCAACCGCAACTTCAGCAAGCTCAACCACGGCTACGACGGCGTGGTGGCGCGGCTGCTGCGCCGCGCCGCCAGCCTGATGGTGGTGTACCTGGCGCTGGCCGCCGGCGCGGCGTGGATGTTCACGCGCCTGCCCACCTCCTTCCTGCCTGAGGAGGACCAAGGCTCGCTGATGATGATCGTGCAACTGCCCTCGGGCGCCACCAAGGAGCGCACCGACGCCACGCTGGCCGTGGCCAGCCAGATCGCAGGCGCCCTGCCCGAGGTGCAGAGCTTCATCGGCGTCTCCGGCTTTGCCTTCTCGGGCGCGGCGCAAAACATGGGCATGGGCTTTCTGACCCTGACGGACTGGCAGCAGCGCAAAGCGCCAGGCAGCGACGCATCCTCCGTGGCCGGCAAATTCACCGGCGCGCTCATGGGCAGCGTGCAAGATGGCTTTGCGCTGGTCATCAACCCGCCGGCCATCTTCGAGCTGGGCAACAGCTCGGGCTTTGAGATGTACCTGCAAGACCGCAGCAACGCCGGCCACGAAGCCCTGCTGGCCAAACGCAACGAGCTGCTGGGCAAGCTGCGCAGCAACCCCATGTTCGACCCCAGCCAGACCCGCGCCTCCGGCCTGGAGGATGCGCCGCAGGTCAAGATCGAGATCAACCGCGCCGCCGCCGCCGCGCAAGGCATCGACTTCGCCAGCATCCGCAGCGTGCTGGGCACGGCGCTGGGCTCGTCCTACGTCAACGACTTCCCCAACGACGGGCGCATGCAGCGCGTCATCGTGCAGGCCGAAGCCAGCGCGCGCATGCAGCCCGAGGACATCCTGGCGCTGAGCGTGCCCAACAGCGCCGGCCAGGCCGTGCCGCTGGGCACCATCGCCAGCGCCAGTTGGCAAAAAGGCATGCAGCAAAGCGTGCGCTTTAACGGCTACCCGGCCATGAAGCTCGAAGGCGCGGCCAGCCCTGGCTCGGGCTATTCCTCGGGCGACTTGATGGCCGAGGTGCAACGCCTGGTGGACGACATGCCCGGCTTCAGCCTGGAATGGGCCGGCCAATCGCGCGAGGAAGCCAAGGGCAGCGCGCAAACGCTGATGCTCTACGGCTTTGCCATCCTGGCCGTGTTCCTGGTGCTGGCCGCTTTGTACGAGAGCTGGTCCATCCCGCTGGCGGTGATCCTGGTCGTGCCGCTGGGCTTTCTGGGCGTGGTGCTGGGCGCGCTGGGGCGCAACTGGGTCAATGCCGAGTTGTTCGGCCTGCCAGGGGCCTACCTCAACGACATTTACTTCCAGGTCGGCCTGATCACCGTCATTGGCCTGTCGGCCAAGAACGCCATCCTCATCATCGAGTTCGCCAAGGACTTGCAAGCCAGCGGCAAAAGCGCCCTGGAGGCCGCGCTGCAAGCCGCGCACCTGCGCTTTAGGCCCATCTTGATGACCTCGCTGGCCTTCATCCTCGGCGTGGTGCCGCTGTATCTGGCCAGCGGCGCCAGCGCCGCCAGCCAGCGCGCCATCGGCACGCCCGTGCTGTGGGGCATGCTGGTGGGCACCTTGCTGTCGGTGTTCTTCGTGCCGGTGTTCTACGTCGTCGTGCGCAAGCTCTTCAAGGGCGGCAAGCCACGCACCGGCAGAGATGGGGGCAGCGAGGCCGTGATGGCCGATGCCACCGCGCAGCATACGCCCCATGCCGCCGCCTGACCGCAGCATGAACGCCGCCTGACCGAGAGGAGAATGCCCCCATGCCCCCCAGCCGCCCTGCCCTGCCCCGCCCCCTGCAGCTCCAGCAGCGCCGCCTGCTGCTGCGCCCAGCTCTGGCCGCATTGGCCGCCGCCGTGCTGCCCGGCTGCGCCATGATCCCCGCCTACGAGCAGCCCGCCGTGAGCGTGCCGCAGCACTTTGCCTACGACACGCCCGCGCCGCAGGATCAACCCGCCATCCAGGCCGCATCCCTGGGCTGGAAGGACTACTTTGCCGATGCGCGCCTGCACCGCCTGATCGAGCTGGCCCTGGCGCGCAACACCGATCTGCGCCGCGCCGCGCTCAATGCCGAGGCCGTGCGCCAGCAATACCTGATTGCGCGCGCCGACCAACTGCCGGCGCTGGGCGCCAATGCCGGCGGCTCGCGCGCGCGCGTGGCCCAAGACCTCAGCCCCAGCGGCGCGGCCTACGTGGCCTCGTCCTACAGCGTGGGCCTGGGCATCACGGCCTACGAGATCGACCTGTTCGGCAAGCTGCGCAGCGCCAGCGAGGCCGCGCTGCAGGCCTACCTGGGCAGCGCCGCCAGCCGCGACAGCGCCCACCTGGCGCTGGTGGCCACCGTGGCCAAGGCCTACTTCAACGAACGCTACGCCCAGCAAGCCATGGCGCTGGCGCAAAGCGTGCTCAGCACGCGCGAGCAAACCTACGCGCTCACGCAGCTCAAGCACCGCTCAGGCGTAGTCTCCGCGCTGGATCTGCGCCAGCAAGAGGCCCTGATCGAAGCGGCCAAGGCCGATTACGCCGGCGCCGTGCAGGCGCGCCAGCAGGCGCTCAACGCCCTGGCCATGCTCATCAACCAGCCCCTGCCCGAGGACTTGCCCGAAGCCCTGCCGCTGGCGCAGCAGTTCAAGATCGAGCGCCTGCCCGCCGGGCTGAGCTCCGAAGTGCTGCTGAACCGGCCCGATATCCGCGCCGCCGAATTCGCCCTGAAGCAGGCCAACGCCCAAATCGGCGCAGCGCGTGCGGCCTTCTTCCCCAGCATCCGCCTGACCAGCAGCGCGGGCAGCGGCTCCAGCGAGCTCAGCGGCCTGTTTGGCGGCGGCAACCACACCTGGAGCTTTGCGCCCTCGATCACGCTGCCCATCTTCAACTGGGGCAGCCTGCAGGCCAACCTTGACGCCGCGCGCGTGCGCCAGCAGGCGCAAATCGTGCAGTACGAAGGCGCGGTGCAGGCCGCCTTCCAGGACGTGGCCAACGCCCTGGTGGCGCGCGAACAGCTCCAGCAACGCCACGCCGCCAACACCCGCCAAAGCCAGGCCTACGACGAAGCCCTGCAACTGGTGCGCCTGCGCTACCAGCACGGCGTGGCCAGCGCGCTGGACCTGCTCGACGCCGAACGCAGCAGCTACGCGGCCAATCTGGCGCTGCTGGCCAACCAGCTCACCAGGCTGGAGAACCTGGCAGACCTCTACAAAGCCCTGGGCGGCGGGCTCAAGCCCTGAGCGCCTGCGGCTGAACGGGCGCCGGAAAGATGGCGCCCGATCACCTCCGCCTGCGCTGCGCCCCGGCAGCGCATGAAAAAACCCCGCAGGGCCCTGCGGGGTTTTTGGGCTGAAGCCCCCTGGCGGCGGCTTCACATCGGCGCGGCTCAGGCGCAACTCAAGCGCGGCGCAGGCGCTGCAAGCCCAGCGCGGCGGCCAGCAGGCTCAGCAGCATCA
>JAUMYI010000161.1 GCA_030528705.1 Comamonadaceae bacterium
ACCACCTCCTTGGCCTCGACGCGGCGGCGGATGTCGGCCTCGGCCTCGTCGGGGTTGTCGTAGCGTTTCTGGATTTCAAACGCCACCTCGTTGGCCCCGCCGTGCTTGGGCCCGCGCAGCGCGCCAATGGCGCCGGCGATGCTGGAGTACATGTCGCTGCCCGTGCCCGCGATCACGCGCGCGGTGAAGGTGCTGGCGTTGAACTCGTGCTCGGCGTACAGGTTCAGCGAGGTGTGCATGGCGCGCACCCAGCTCGCGCTGGGTTTTGCGCCGTGCAGCAGGTGCAGGAAATGCCCGGCGATGGATTCGTCGTCCGTCTCCACCTCGATGCGGCGGCCCGAATTGCTGAAGTGGTACCAGTACAGCAGCATGGAGCCCAGCGAGGCCAGCAGCCGGTCGGCGATGTCGCGCGCGCCGGGCAGGTTGTGGTCGTCCTTTTCCGGCAGCACGCAGCCCAGGGCGGACACGCCGGTGCGCATCACGTCCATCGGGTGGGCGCTGGCGGGCAGCTTTTCCAGCGCCTCCTTCACGTTCGCGGGCAGGCCGCGCATGGCTTTGAGCCTGGCCTTGTACGCCTTGAGCTCGGCCGCCGTGGGCAGCTTGCCATGCACCAGCAGGTGGGCGACTTCCTCGAACTCGCACACCTCGGCCATGTCCAGGATGTCGTAGCCGCGGTAGTGCAAATCGTTGCCCGTGCGGCCCACGGTGCACAGCGCGGTATTGCCCGCGGTCACGCCCGAAAGGGCGACGGATTTCTTGGCCTTGGGGGCGGCGGTCGTGGGGTTCATGAAGAGGCCTCCTTGTTGATGTCAGCGCGGTCAATGGCGATGGGGCGGCCACGGCCGTCGATCGCCACCATCTCGAAAACTCCCCTGAGCACCTCCTCGCGCGGCAGGCCGGGCGCTTCGGTCAGGCCCTTGACGCACACCGTCATGGAGCTGCGGCCCACGCGGCTGACCCAGGCGCGCAGCGCCAGGGTATGGCCTACGGCAATGGGCTGGGCGAACTGGATGCCAGTGACCCCGGCCATCACCACTTCACGCTGCGCCAGGCCGCGCGCGGCCAGGAACGCGGCCTTGGCCATCAATTGCAGCCCTTGGCCCGCAAACAGCGTGCCGTGGTGGTTGGCCATCGCGGGCAGCACCAGCTCGTGCAATTCGGCGGTTCCGGGGGGAGTTGTCATGCTTCGCAATTTACGCAAGAATCCCGCCCGGCTCAATGACTGAAATGGCGAATGATTGCGAATAAAAAGCGGCCAATTTGCAAATTTTGCGAATCGGCCGTTGCGGCAGGCGCTCGCCCCCATCCGCGATGAAAAAAACCTTCATGGGCGTCAAACTGCGCCGCCTGCGCGCCGAGCGCGGCCTGTCGCAAGTCGCGCTGGCCCAGGCCCTGGGCCTGTCGCCCAGCTACCTGAACCAGTTGGAGCAGAACCAGCGGCCGCTCACGGTGGCCGTGCTGCTCAAGATCAGCCGCGTGCTGGGCGTGGACGTGCAGCAGTTTTCCGAGGACGAAGAAGCGCGCCTGGTGGCCGCCATGCAGGAGGCGCTGGCCGACGCCCCCGAACCCGTGACCCTGCCCGAGCTGAAAGAAGTGGCGGCGCAAATGCCCGCGCTGGCGCGCGCCGTGCTGGCCCTGCACCGGCGCCAGACCGAAAGCCAGGAGCGCCTGGAGGCCCTGGCCCTGCACCTGGGCGACGACCGCGCCAGCCCCGTCAGCCCCATCGGCATGGCCAGCACGGCCAGCGCCCCCGGCTCAGCCAGCCTGGCCGGCGCCGCTGTGGCCCTGCCCCGCGCCACGCCGTTCGAGGCCGTGCGCGACTTCTTCTTCGCGCACCAGAACCACTTCGACGCGCTGGACCGCGCCGCCGAAGCCCTGGCCGCCCAGGCCCAGGCCCAGGGCGCGGCCCTGGCCGGCTGGCTGGCCGAACGCCTGCGCCAGCGCCACGGGCTGCACGTGCAGACCGTGCCCGCGCAAGAGGACGATGGGGGCGGCAGTGGCGATACGGCAGCCTTCAAGCGCCGGCACGACCCGGCCACGCGCACCCTGCGCCTGGCCGCCACGCTGGCGCCGGGGCAGCGCGCCTTCCAGCTCGGCACGCAGCTGGCGCTGCTGGAGCAGGGCGAAGCCATCGACGCGCTCATCGACGGCCCGCCTTTCATGGGCGGCGCCACGGGCCGCGCCGCGGCAGGCGCCCAGGGCGAGCAGGCCGCGCGCCGGCTGGCGCGCATCGGCCTGGCCAACTACTTCGCCGGCGCGCTGCTGCTGCCCTATGGCGCCTTTCTGCGCGCGGCCGAGACGCTGCGCCACGACATCGACCGGCTGGGCCAGCGTTTCGGCGTCGGCTTCGAAACCGTCTGCCACCGCCTCAGCACGCTGCAAAGACCGGGCGCGCCCGGCGTGCCCTTCTTCTTCGTGCGCGTGGACCGCGCCGGCAACATCAGCAAGCGCCAGTCGGCCACGCACTTTCACTTCAGCCGCACCGGCGGCACCTGCCCGCTGTGGAACGTGTACGAAGCCTTTGGGCAGCCCGGGCGCATCCTGCCGCAGTTGGCGCAAATGCCCGATGGCCGCACCTACCTATGGATTGCGCGCACTGTCAGCAGTGGCGCACGCGCCTGGGGCGCGCCGCGCAAGGTCTTCGCCATCGGCCTGGGCTGCGACGTGCGCCATGCACACCGGCTGGTCTATGCCAAGGGCTTGGACTTGAGCGACCCCGAAGCGGCCACGCCCATTGGCATGGGCTGCAAAGTGTGCGAGCGCGCGGGCTGCCCGCAACGGGCCTTTCCCTTCGTGGGACAGCCGTTGGCGGTCGATGAAAACCAAAGCCGCTTCACGCCCTACGGCTTTTCTGCCCAGGCGTGAGCGCCGCAGGCTGAGGCGCCGCCGCAGGCAGGCGGCGCGCCTGCTCAATGAAGGCGCACATTCTGGCCCTGATGCAAAAGGCTGTTTTGTGAGCATGGCCAGCGGCTGGGACAGCCGGGGCGATCAACTGGCTTCGAGGGTGCGCCACATGTCCAGATCCCGCTGCGCCGTCCAGATGCGCGGGTCGGGATATTGGGTGAGCTCGTCGTAGCAGCGCGCGACGTCGAATGGCATGCAGTGCTCGAAGATGACCCAGTGCCCGTATTTCGGCCGCAGCGCGGCCATGGTGTCCTGGTAAATCGTTTTGAGATCCTTGCCTGCCTGCACGCCTTGTTGCACGCAGGCGCGCACGTCGGTAATGAAGCTGCGCGTCTCACCGATGCCCTGAGCGATGGCCTCTGGCGTCGTCAGCGCCGCGCCGCGGCCTGGCACCAGCGCCTGGGGCTGCAGTGCGGCCAGGCGCTCCAGCGTGTGCGGCCAATCCTTGAAGTAGGCGTCGCCGGCATAGGGGGTCGCGCCGAACTCGACCAAATCTCCGGACAGCAAGGCCCGCTCCTGCGGCAGCCACACGACGGTATCGCCCTTGGTGTGGCCCCGCCCCAGTTGCAGCAATTGCACCTCCAGCTTGCCCAGCCAAAGCGTCATCTTGCCGGTGAATGTGATGTTGGGCCAGGTCAGCCCGGGGGGGACGGTTTCCAGCCCGGCGAACAGGCGCGGGAAGCGGGCGATCTCGCTGGCCTTGTCCTGCTCGCCGCGCTCGACAATCAGCTCATAGGTGTCCTGGCTGGCCAGGACGTGGTCTGCGCCGTAGGCGCTGGCGCCCAGCACGCGCACGGCGTGGTAGTGCGTGAGCACCACGTACCGGATGGGCTTGTCGGTGACTTGCCGGATGCGGCCGATCACATCCTGCGCCATGGCGGGCGTGGCCTGGGTGTCTGCCACCAGCACGGCGTCATCGCCAATGATTACCCCGGTGTTGGGGTCGCCTTCTGCCGTATAGGCCCAGGCGTGCTCGGAGATCTGGCTGAAGCTGACTTGTTTTTCATCCAGGTCGGCTTGGGAGGCGAATTGCTTGGTCTGGCTCATGGGTGCTCCTTGTTCAATGCGTTGGCGGTTTCAGTGCGCGCCCAGGTAGGCGGCCTTGACCTTGGGGTCGCCCAGCAGTTCGGGCCCTGTGCCCTGCAGCGTGATGCGGCCGGTTTCCAGCACGTAGGCGCGATCGGCCACGCCCAGCGCCTGCTTGGCCATTTGCTCCACCAGCAAAATGGTCAGGCCCGATGCGCGCAGTTGCTCGATGGCGCGGAAGATGTCCTGGATGACCAGTGGCGCCAGCCCCAGCGATGGCTCGTCGAGCAGCAGCAAGCGGGGCGCGCTCATCAGTGCGCGCGAAATGGCCAGCATTTGCTGCTCTCCGCCAGACAGCGTCCCGGACAGCTGGTGCTGGCGTTCGCGCAAGCGGGGAAAGCGCCGGAATTCGCGCTCCAGGTCGGCTTCGATTTGTGCGCTGTTGCGGCGGCGCGTGTAGCCGCCCAGCAGCAGGTTTTCCCGCACCGTCTGGTCTGCAAACACGCCACGGCCTTCGGGCGACATGGCGATGCCCAGCCCGACGCGCTCGTGCGCCTTGACTTGGGTGATGTCGCTGCCATCAAAGTGGATGCGGCCCGCGGCGGCGGGCTCCAGGCCGCAAATGCATTTCAGCAGCGTGCTCTTGCCTGCGCCGTTGGCGCCAATGATGGTGACCACCTCGCCGGCGCGTACCTGCAGGCTGACGCCTTTGATGGCTTGGATCGCGCCGTAGGCCACTTGGACTGCTTCGAGTTTCAACATACTGCCCCCTGCTGCTCATGCCACGGCGGCGCTGGCTCGCTGCTCATCGAGGCCGAGATAGGCCTCGATGACACGGGGATCGGCCTGTACCTGTGCAGGTTGCCCTTGCGCGATCTTGACGCCGTAGTCCAGCACGATCACGTGGTCGGAGATCGACATGACCAAATCCATGTGGTGCTCGACCATCAAAATGCTCACGCCGTGCTGGCCAATGCGCACCAGCAACTGGCCCAGCTCTGCCGTCTCCTGCGGGTTCAGGCCGGCGGCGGGCTCATCGAGCAAGAGCAGCTGCGGCTGCGTGGCCAGGGCCCTGGCCAACTCGACGCGGCGCTGCAGGCCGTAGGGCAGGCTGGCCGCCCGATGCTGGGCCCAATGGCGCAGGCCCACCAAATCCAGCAGCCGCAGGGCCAGGGCTTGCGTGGCGGCTTCTTGCCGCATGGCGCTGGGCAAGGCCAGCAGCGAGGCCCAAAAACCGTTGCCCATGCGGCAGTGCTGGCCCAGCATCACATTGTCCAGAACCGACAGCTGGCCAAACAGCCGCAGATTCTGGAAGGTGCGCCCCATGCCCATGCGGCAAATGGCGTGCGGCGGCAGCCCGGCG
>JAUMYI010000162.1:0-2240 GCA_030528705.1 Comamonadaceae bacterium
TGAGGCGCTGCTTTTTTCATGGCCCGATGCCGCAGCGGCTGCGGCATCGGCACGGTGCTGGAGGCAGGCTTACTGCGCAGCGGTCTTGCTGCCGTCCTTGTGCCAGTTGAAGACGTCGAACTTGAAGCTGTTGAGGTCGCCAGCCTTGTTCCAGGACAGCTCGCCCACCGGGCTGGGCAGCTTGGCGCCCTTGAGGAACTTGGCTACCTTCTCAGGCTCGTTGGCGCCTGCGCCCTTGATGCCTTCGGCAATGGCCAGCGTGGCGGCGTAGGCCGTCAGCTGGAAGGCGCCGCCGGGGTTGCGCTTCTTGTCCTTGAAGGCCTGCACGATCTTGGCGTTGTCCGGGTTTTGCGTGAAATCGGCCGGCAGCGTCACCAGCATGCCCTCGACGGCATCGCCAGCGATGGCGTTGATGTCCGGGTTGCCCACGCCTTCGGGGCCCATGAACTTGGCCGTCACGCCTTGCTCCTTGGCCTGGCGCAGCAGCAGGCCCATTTCGGGGTGGTAGCCGCCGAAATAGACGAAGTCGATGCCCTCGGACTTGAGCTTGGTGATCACGGCCGAGTAGTCGGTGTCGCCAGCGTTGATGCCTTCAAAAATGGCCACGGGCACCTTGGCGGCCTGCAGGCCATCGCGCACTGCGCTGGCAATGCCCTGGCCGTAGGAGGCCTTGTCGTGCAGCACGGCAACTTTGCTGGGCTTGACTTTTTCGATGATGAACTTGGCAGCGGCCGGGCCTTGCTGGTCGTCGCGGCCGATGGTGCGGAAGATGAACTGGTAGTCCTTGCCGTCGGTCAGCGCGGGCGAGGTGGCCGAGGGCGTGACCATGACCACGCCTTCCTCGTCGTAGATCGGCGCAGCGGCGATGGTGGCGCCCGAGCAGACGCCGCCGACCACGTAGCCGATCTTGTCGTTGACCACGCGGTTGGCCGCCACCGGGCCTTGCTTGGGCTCGCAGGCGTCGTCGATGTAGACGGCCTCAAGCTGCTTGCCCAGCACGCCGCCGCCGGCGTTGATCTGCTCGATGGCTGTTTCCACGCCTTCCTTGACCATGTCGCCGTATTGCGTCAGCGCGCCGGTGGTCGGGCCGACCACGGCAATTTTGATGTTCTGGGCGTAGGCGCCGGCGGAGAAGGCCAGCGCGCCAGCGATGGCAGCGGCAGTGACGACCGACTTGAGACGAAATTGCGTCATGATGACTCCTTGATGTGTGTGCGGTTGTTCGAGATCGGAAACGGGATTTGCCCGCGCGTGCGCCGTGGCGGCAGCGTGCGCAAAACAGATCAAGCATACACGCCAAAATCGTTTGCGCTATTGAGGCAAACGCGGATTTCCGAGCCCGTGGTACGGGTTCATGGCCTGGGCGCTGCGCCGCTTTCTGGACGCAGGCCGCATGACGAGAGGATGGCAATGAATGAGGAGCAAACCCGCGTGGTTGCAGGCATTGAGCTGGATTGGCGCGTTGCAGGCAAGGGCGATGGCCGCGTCGATGGCGCGGCCTGCTGGGCCCATGTGCGTGTGCGCAATCCGGGAAAACTCGGGGCCATGAGCGTGGCCATGTGGCTGCAGTTGCGTGAGGTGTTCGAGCGCATTGCGCAGCAGCCACAGCTGCGCTGCGTGTTGATCACGGGCGAGGCAGGCGCGTTCTGCGCCGGCGGCGACATTTCCGAGTACGCGCAGTTTCGTTTCGAGCCGCAGACGCTGGCGCATTTTCATGAGCAGCAGGTCTGGGGCGGCCTGGAGGCCATGCTGGCCTGCGAAGTGCCGCTGATTGCCGCCATCGACGGCCCTTGCATGGGCGCAGGGCTGGAGATCGCCAGCTGCTGCGACCTGCGCATCGCCACGGTGCGCGCGCAGTTCGGCGCGCCGATTGCGCGGCTGGGCTTTCCGATGGCGCCGCGCGAGCTGGCCCTGGTGGCCCATGCCGTGGGCGATGCGTTGGCGCGGCGCATGCTGCTGGCCGCGCAGGTGTTGCCAGCGCAGGCGCTGCACGACGTGGGTTTTTTGGCCCAACTGCTGCCCGAGCAGGAGTTCGAGGCCGCTGCGCAGCAATGGGTGCAGCGCCTGCTGGCCTTGGCGCCGCAGGCCGCGCGCATGCACAAGCGCAGCCTGCGCGTGCTGGCCCAAGCCGGCCAGCAACAGGCCCTGGCCGCGCTGCTGCCCGGCGCTTACGACTACGCCCCCAGCGCCGAGCACCGCGAAGGCATTGCCGCCTTTCTGGCCAAGCGCAAGCCGCAGTT
>JAUMYI010000162.1:2340-5186 GCA_030528705.1 Comamonadaceae bacterium
TCAGCGCCGGGCGTGGCGCAGCGCGGTGTACAGCCCGGCGGCGACGATCAGCGCCGCGCCCAGGTAAAAGCCCCATGCCGGCTGCTCGCGCCAGATCAGCCAGCCCAGCAGGGTGGACCACAGCAGCAGGCTGTAGTCAAAGGGCACGACCACGGCCGCCGGCGCCAGCCGGAAGGCCTGGGTGATGAAGCCCAGCCCCAGCGTGGCGCACAGCGCCAGCGCGGCCAGCTGCGGTGCGTGCGCGGGCGACAGCGGCACCCAGAAGCCGCCCAGCAGCGCGGCGGGCGCGGCAAACACCAGCTGGCCCAGCACGATGTAGCTCATGGTGGTGAGCATGTGCTCGCCCGGGCGGATGCGCCGCGCGCTGAGCATCATGATGGCGTAGCCCAGCGCCGTGACCACGGGCAGCGCCATGGCCCAGAGGGGCTGGCCGCCTGCTGCCGGCGCTGTGCTGGCGCCGTGCGAGGCGGCAATCAGCACCACGCCGCAAAAGCCCGCGCCAATGGCCAGCCAGGCGCCCAGGCCCAGGCGCTCCTTGAGCACCAGTGCCGAGATCAGCGCGATGAACAGCGGCGCGCAGAAAGTCAGCGCCGTGGTGTGCGCCAGCGGCAGCAGCGTCATGCTCCAGTAAAAGCAAATGGCGCAGACGACGTTGATCAGCCCGCGCAGCGTGTGGATGCCCAGATTGGCCGTGCGCAGCGCGGCCGGGCCCAGCGTCAGCGCCACCAGCGCCAGCAGCACCGGCGTGGCCAGCGCGGCGCGCAGCAGCAGCAACTGCATGGGCGGGTAGTGCGCGCCCAGCCATTTGGCCAGGGCGTCGCTGCAGGCCAGGCACAAGGCCCCGGCCAGCATGTAGGCAATGCCTGCCGCATGGCGCGGCGCAGGCGCGGTGGCTGTGCTCATGGCTTGGCAGGCGTTGGAGTGCAGGGCCGCTTGGCGCTCAACGGCGCTGCAGCACGAAGTGGTGCACGCCGGCCGCGTCGGTGTGCTGTGCGATCAGCGCATTGCCGGTTTGCCGCGCAAAGGCGGCGAAGTCCTGCAGCGAGCCGCTGTCGGTGGCCAGCACGCGCAGCCGCTGGCCGCTTTGCAGCGTGGCCAGCGCCTTTTTGGCGCGCAGAATGGGCTGCGGGCAGCGCAGGCCCTTGGCATCGACCTCCAGCGCAACGGCCTCATCGTGGGCCGTGGCGCTGGCCGCTGGCGGCGGGGCGGCAGCCGGCGCGGTGTTGCTCTGCGGGTAACGCTCGATGATCTGCGGCTCGAAGCCGCGCGCGCGCAGCCATTTCTGCAGCGCCAGCCCGGTGCCGGTGGTCCAGACCGTGGCCTGGGCCGGATCGACCAGCCGGTATTCGGACAGCTCGGGCGAGAGCGCGATCTCGCCGGTGGCGATGACGTGGTAGCTGATGAGCACCTGGTTCATGCGCAAAAAGGCCGAGACATCGACCAGCGTGCATTGCTGCACGTCAAGGTTGACCTCCTCCTTGACCTCGCGGGCAATGCCTTGCTCGGGCGATTCGCCCGCCTCCATGAAGCCCGTGATCAGGCCAAAAAAACGGTCTTTCCACAGCGCGTTGCGCGCCAGCAAGATTTGGCCGTGGTACTCGACGATGGCCGCCAGCACGGGGGTGGGGTTGTTCCAGTGCGTCCAGCCGCAGGCCGGGCAGCGCAGCCGGTCGACCAGGCCGCTGTCTTCTTGCGCCTGCACCCAGGCCAACGCCGTGGCGCAGTGGGGGCAGTAGCGCATTTCGTAGGTGGGGGGGCTCATGGGGATGCTGTGATTGATGTGCGGATGGGCAGGCCGGGAGTGAAAGCCGGCCGTGTGGCTCTCAGATCGGAAACACGCCGGTGGACAGGTAGCGATCGCCCCGGTCGCACACCACGAAGGCAATTACCGCATCGCGCGCCGCAGCCTGCACCTGCAGCGCGGCCCACAGCGCGCCGCCCGAGGAGATGCCAGCGAAGATGCCTTCCTCACGGGCCAGGCGGCGGCACATGTCCTCGGCATCGTCCTGGGCCACCAGCAGCAGCTCATCGACCAGGCCGGGCTCGTAGATGCTGGGCTGGTAGGGCTCGGGCCATTTGCGGATGCCGGGGATGCGCGCGCCCGGCGCAGGCTGGGCGCCGATGATGCGGATGGCCGGGTTTTGCTCCTTCAGGTAGCGCGCCACGCCGGTGATGGTGCCGGTGGTGCCCATGGCGCTGACGAAGTGGCTGATGCGCCCCTGCGTCTGCTGCCACAGCTCCGGCCCGGTGCTCTCGTAATGGATGCCTGGGTTGTCGGCGTTGGCGAACTGGTTGAGGATGACGCCCTCGCCCCTGGCGGCCATGGCCTCGGCCAAATCGCGCGCAGCCTCCATGCCGCCGCTCTTGGGCGTGAGAATCAGCTCGGCGCCAAAAGCCTTCATGGTCTGGGCGCGCTCAATCGACAAATCCTCGGGCATGACCAACACCATACGATAGCCCTTGATGGCCGCAGCCATGGCCAGCGCAATGCCGGTGTTGCCCGAAGTCGGCTCGATCAGCGTATCGCCGGGGCGGATCTCGCCGCGCTGCTGCGCACGCTGAATCATGGCCAGCGCCGGGCGATCCTTGACCGAGCCGGCCGGGTTGTTGCCTTCGAGCTTGGCCAGCAACGTGTTGCCGCGCGCCAGACAGGCCTGGCGTTCAAGGCGTTGCAGCGCCACCAGTGGCGTCTGGCCGACGATGTCCTCAATCGTTTGGAATTGCATGCTGCGAATGTGCCATATAATTTGCCGCTTTCTGCCAGCCGGAGTGGTGAAATTGGTAGACGCAGCGGACTCAAAATCCGCCGCCGCAAGGCGTGCCGGTTCGATTCCGGCCTCCGGCAC
>JAUMYI010000163.1 GCA_030528705.1 Comamonadaceae bacterium
CCTGCGGCTGCGCGCCATTGGCTGCGCCGCTGGCTGAGCGGGCGGGCCATTGAAAGTACACCGGATACAGCTGCGCCACGGCCGGGCCGTTGAAATCCCAGGTCATGCAGCCGCCCAGATGCGGCGGCGGCGGCCGCTTGGCATCGGGCGGCAGGCCGTGGAAATGCGCCAATGCCATGGGGGCCAGGGTCTGGTAGGCCGCCGTGGCCATGTTGTAGAGCAGCTCGCGCATGTGCGTGCAGCCTTGCACGCCGCCCAGGTGGGCGTCGATGCTTTTGCGCCAACCCTTGGCCATGGTGCTGCCAATCATTTTGCGCATGTGCCGGTCGGCCTCGTGGCAGGAGCCGTGCGGAAAATTGGCCATGCGGGTGGCAATGTCGCGCACGACCAGATGGTGGTCGATGGTCAGGCGGATCTGCATGCGGTGCAGCGCCTGCCCGGGCGGCAGGTCGCTGCCATCGGCCAGCGCAAATTCAAACGGTTTGGTGTCCACCATTTCCGCTTCAATGTCCCACAGTCCATCGTCACGTTGATAGCCGTGGAAAGTGGTCTGGCGGGTATGGGCCAAGCGGCGCGGGGCGGGAGGGGGCAGGGTCATTGCGGGTTTTTTCGTCATGGGGCGTTCGCGCATGGACAAGCCCCATACGCCAGCGGCCGAGCGGCAAGGGTAATGGATTTTTCTGCCCGGTGCTGTCAGAGCCTGCGCACAGCGCGCTGGCGGGCATGAAAAAACCCGGCCCTTTTCAGGGCCGGGTGGCATCAGAGGCCAGGCAGGCGGGTTGCCGCCGCCTGCCGGCAGGGGCTGCGCCTCAGCGGCGCTGGCGGCGGGCCAGGCCAGCCAGGCACAGCGCCAGCAGCGCCAGCATCCAGGGCGCCCCGACGGGAACAGGCACTGTGCCCGATGGGCTGGGCGCGGCGATCACTGGCACGGCAGCGTTGCGGGCCGAGCAGCCGGTGGCCGGGTCGCAGAGCACGTTGCTGGGTAGGTCGCTCAGCGTCACCACGTTCACCACTTGGCTGCCCACAGGCAGGCCGGCATTTGTGGTGGCGTTGATCTGGAAGCGGATCTGGCCGCCACTGGGCAGTTGGCTCAGCACGGCATTGAGCTCGCCGCTGCCCTGATCGGGCATCGGGCAGCTGGCGCCGCCAGTGGCTGCCGTGCAGCGCCAGTTCTGGCTGGCGATGCCTGTGGCCAAGGGGTCGTGAATGCGCACACCGTGCGAGTCACGCCCGCCGCTGGCCGAAACCACCACCTCGAAGGCGATGCTGCCACCGGCGGTGACGCCGGCGCTGCTGCTGGTCTTGCTCACAGTCACGATGCCATCCGATGGGCCGGGGCCAGGACCAGGGCCAGTAGAGCTCGGAACCTGGGCGCTGGCCTCACAGCTGACGGGGTCGCAGACGACGCCTGTGGGCGGCGTGATGCGGGCCGTGTTGACGACTTGGGCCGGCAAGTTGGCCGCCTCGGCCGTGGCCGCAATGGCGACGGTGGCCGTGGCACCAGCGGGCAAATCCAGCGTCAGGTTGACGGCGCCATTGCCTGCGGCGCTGGAGCAACTGCCGGCAGGCGCTGCCACGCAAGTCCAAGTCTGGCTGGCAATGCCGGCGGGCATGGCGTCACTGAGCTGCACGGCATTGATTGCCGTGGCACCAGGGTTGTGCACTTGCACGGTGAATTGGGCCGTGCCGCCAGGGGTGAGCTGTGTGCTGCTGGTGGTCTTGGTGATGCGCAGCACCGGATTGGTTGGCACAGGGCCAGAGACCGGGGTTAGGTTGACCGCAGCATCACACTCCTGGCCTACCGGCTGGACGCCCGTAGCCGCTTGGCAATAGCCATCTGCGGGTGGCTTCAGTCTCGCAACGTTGTTCAGGCTGCCAGTGAAGCTGAGCGGCACTTGCACGGTGACGGTGTAGATGCGCGTCTCCCCGGCTGCCAATGTCAGAGCGGGCAGGCTCAGTGCGCCAGCGCCATTGCCGCAGGCGTTGTTGGCCTGGTCTTGGCAGCTCCAGCTCATGGCGGTGGTGCCAGCGGGCAGGGCATCGCTCAAGTCCACCACCGCTTGGGTGGCGCTGCGGTTGTGCACTTCGACGGCAAATTTGGCCTCACCGCCCGCCGTGTAGGTCGTGGTGCCAGCGGGCAGGGCGGATTTGCTCAGCGAAACCAGCGTGGCGCCAATGCTGGCATCGGCCTGGCAGGGCGGCGGGCTGCTCTGGTTGTTGGCGTCGATACAGCCTGCGCCGGGGGGCAGATTCAGCGTGGCGCTGTTGTCGATGCGGGTGGGCATCTGGCCCGCAGGCAGCTTGGCCCGGATGGTCAGGGTGATTTCGCCCACGGCGGTATTGCTGCTGGCGGCCGGGATGACGGCGCCGACCGAAATGGTCTCGCCGCCTGCGCCTGCGCCATTGGCCGTGGCGCAGGAGCCGCCGGCTGTGCCAGTGCTGGCGCAAGTCCAGGTGAAGGATTCGAATACCGCAGGCACCACGTCATTGATGGTGCCGTTGGTGGCCGAGGCGCTGATGTTGCTGGCCACCACGGTCCAGGTGATCTCGCCGCCGGGCTGCAAATTGCCTTGCGCGGTTTTGCTCAGCTTCAGTTGCGGGCCGGAGATCAGGTAGGTGGCCGAGCCGACGTTGACGCCGAATGGATCCAGGTAGGTGGGGCCGCTGCCTGCGCCGTTGTGGCGGTCGACGTCGGCCCGCGCCTCATTTTTGTGCAGGCCGGCGGTCTGATCCTTGCCCTTGATGGTGCAGCGGATCTGAGCGCCATCCTCGATTTCGGGGATGGTGGCCTTGAACACATTGTTGGCATCAATATTGGCTGCCGAGATGGGCGGGTTGGGCAGCAGGGCATTGCCGGAGACGACTTCACAGCTCACGCCATTGGCATCGGCCGTGAAGCTGGCGGGCAGCGGATCGCTGAACACCACCTGCTTGAGCGGGTTGACGGGGCTGCCCACCGGGCTGATCAGGCCGGTGTTGGCGCTGGTGGAGTTGGTGAAGTTCAGGGTGAACTGCACGTCGTTGGGCAAGGTGGTGATGGCCGCATTTTTCTGCGTCGTCATGGATACGCACAGCGGCAACTCCGCCAGCAGCTCCAGCGGGGTTTGGTGGGTGCCGGTGGGCGAATCGCTGGGCTCGCCATTGAATTCAATCGTGCCTGAGAACACAACGCCTTGGTCTTGAGGCAGGCGCTTGACGGCTTCGACGTTCAGCGCATTGACCATGGTGTTGAGGTTCTTGCGGCACAGCGGGGCGTCGGTATTGGGGTTGTGGCGGTATTGCACGGCCATGCGCAGCGTGACGGTCTCGTCCAGCGCCAGCGCAATCTGATCCCACATGGTCGAGCCACTGCCGCTGACGATCGGGCCCCAGGGCTTGCCATTGTTCGGATTGAGGGGATTGAAGCCATTGGCGGCTGGATCGCGCAATGCGCAGACCTTGCCCGCAATGCTGCTTTCGCAGCTCAGCACCTTGATTTGCTCCTGCAGGGAGTTGTTGGGGTGGAAGCTGGGTGCGGCGCCAAAATTGCCCGTGCGGTACAGGTCGTACAGCGTGAACAGGATGTCATTGGGCGTATTGGGCTGGGCCAGATAGTTTTCCAGCGAAGGCGTGTGTCCATTGGTGACTTTAATTTCAAACACTGCGCTGGACTCTGCGCCAGGGCCAGGGTTGGGCAGGGCCTGCGTGCCTGTGCCAGTGACGGGCTGGCCGTTGATTTCCAGCAGCTTTTTCGTGGCTTGCAGATTGAGCTCCACGGCCTGACACGCCCCTTGGGCGCCCATGGGCAGGGCCAGGAACACCTCATCGATGCCCCTGCCGTTGCGGCCTTGCCATTGCACCTGCATGGATTGGGCGCTGTTGGAGTATTTGTTGACCTCCCACTCAATGCCGTTGCGCAGCAGCGATTCGCCGCAGTCCGAAGGCTGGTAGGTGCGCTCGTACTCCAGCACCATGGTCTCGCCCGCGGCCAGCACCACGCCGCTCATGGGGCGCGCTACGTCAATGGGGCGCAGATCCGTGCCTTGACCGCCGTTGAGCACGATGTTGGCAATGTTCGGGTCGTTGTCGATCACCTCCGGGCAAACCGATTGCGTGGCTGTGCCCGGCGGCTGAGGCGTGTTGTGCTGCACGGCGCAGCTGGCATTGTCGGTGGTGGAGCTCACCGGGCGGTGGTGGCTCAGCCAGCGGGAGCCGCGGCCAATGGCGTACTCATAGTCGCCCCAGTAGTCGTTGAGCTCGCCCAGATCCAGCGGCACGTCCGAGGCGTTGGTAAAGCGCAGTTGGTAGCGCACGGGCTGCCCATAGCCGGCTTCAAACGCTTTGATGCCGTTCAAATCAGGGTCGGTCGATGGGCTGGCAGGCTGACCATTGATTTGCACGATGGTCTTCTCTACCTGCAATGCCACGGCCTTGACGGCCACCGAGCGGTTGTTGTCTACCTTCACCGGATTGCTGGCGCCGGCTTGCTGGTTGTCGCTCGGGCCGGTGGCCACTTGCGCGGCAAAGGGGTAAGAGCCCACTACCAGCGGTTTGGCCTCGAAGATGTATTCGCAACTGGTGTGCGGCGCCAGCGAGGCAATTTGCCATTCAATGTTCAGGCCACTGGCGCCAGTGGTGCTGCTGGGAATGTTGATGGGCGCAGTGCTGCAGTTGGCCCCGCCGCTGGAAATCAGCTGCAAACCGCCCAGATTGGGCGGCAAGCTCAGCGAGACAGGGGCGTTGGTGGCGGTGCCCGGCAGCGAAGGCTCGTTCTTGACCACGACTTTGATCTGGTGTGGCTCCAGCGTCAGGCCATTGATGTTGCCGGGATCCAAAGTAATGCCCAGCAAGACGGTATCGGCCTGCGCGGCGCCGGCCATCGCGGCCCATGCGGCTGCTACGCCAATGGCGCGCAGCGCGTATTTGCTTCTCTTTTTCATGTAAGTTCCCCCCAGAAATGTTGAAGCTGTTGTAAAAGATTCTCGGAGAAGCAATATATCGGGCTTGCCCATAGCTTGGAAGCCAAGGGCTGCGTTGTTTGCAAAAACACACAGTTGAAACATGCGCAGGCGCTGCCTGCGCGCCTGCGACTGCGCTGTGTGCGAGGCGCGCTGCGGCGTAGGGCGGCGGGCTCTTTAGAGCGTGTTATGCACTTTCCGCCCCCCGCGAGAGCGCCCCGGCGTGTGC
>JAUMYI010000164.1:0-1367 GCA_030528705.1 Comamonadaceae bacterium
CAACAGGAGACTCCCATGCGCCACCCACGTCCCATCCACCGGCCAGCCCGCCCTGCGGCGCTGCTGCTGAGCTTGCTGGCAACCAGCCCCTGGGCGCTGGCCGCCCCCGTGCAGGTCGATTCCTACCGCGGCTGGGGCCATGAAGGCCCGATGCAACCGCCGGCCAGCAACAACGTCAACGCCCCGCGCTGGCTGCCCGGCAAGGCGCTGGAGCCTTACTACGACAACATCCCGCGCCCGAATTCAGCCGGCCCCTCCGCAGGCACGCCCGAAGGGCGCTTTGCCGCCCTGCAGCGGCTGCTGGCCCATGCCACGCCAGCGGGCGGCAATGCCGTCGACTCCGGCGTCGCCGGCGCCCCGGCGGCCGTGGCCGGCACCACGCTGACCAAGACCCTGCCCTCGCTGAACATCCCCAGTGGGGCCAACGTGCTGTGCGAATACAACCGCGCGGGCGGCACATGGCCCCAGGCTGGTGAAGCGGCCTGCAAAAACGGCATCGAAGGCGCAATGATGTACGTGGCCGTGCACTTCCCCACCGCTGGCTACAAGCTGCGCATGCAGCAAGGCAACGACGGCGCGCTGATCGACGCCAACCGCAGCGGCGGCGTGGACTACCGCGCTCTGACCTACGACCAGAAGCTGGCCATCGGCGCCACCATTGGCACGCCCCATGACGGCTACGACGCGCCCAATTCCGCCGCGCTGCAAGAAGGGCTGTACAACCTGCGCGTGGCCTGGAACAACTGGGGCTCGGATGCGAGCCTGAACGTGCAATGGGTGACCCCGGACGGCGTGACCGAAGACATTCCGGCCAGCGCCCTACTCGACCCCAGCGACCCGGCCACCTACATCGACGCCGTCGATGACGACTTCAGCGCCAGCCCCTTGACCGCAGGCACGGGTGGCGCCACTGCCTCGGTGTTCGACAACGACAGCGTCAACCGCTCCCAGGCCACGCAGGCCAATGTCGCCAGCCCGGAACTGACAGCCACCGTGCCCGGCATCACTCTAAACGCCGACGGCACGCTCACCGTGGCCGGCACCACCGCCCCTGGCACCCACACGCTGAGCTACAAGATCTGCAACGCAGGCACAAAGCCCGACCCGCTGTGCGACACGGCCACCATCAAGGTGCGCATCGACCCGGACATCGCGCCAACGCCCGACAGCGGCAGCGCCAGCGCCGGCACTGCCAAGCCCGATGCCGTGCCCAACATCGCCGCCAATGACCGCATCAACGGCCAACCCGCCACGCTGGGCGCCGGCGGCAATGCCACGGTGGCCACGGTCGGCGCCTGGCCCGCTGGCGTCACGCTCGATCCGAACACGGGCGCCGTCGGCACCAGCGATGCCACACCGGCGGGCGT
>JAUMYI010000164.1:1467-5140 GCA_030528705.1 Comamonadaceae bacterium
CGCCCAATTGCACCGACAGCACGATCACGCTGACGGTCAATGCCAGCGTCGCGCCGCAGCCCGACAGCGGCAGCGCCAGCGCCGGCACCGCCAAGCCCGATGCCGTGCCCAACATCGCCGCCAATGACCGCGTCAACGGCCAACCCGCCACGCTGGGCGCTGGCGGCAATGCCACGGTGGCCACGGTCGGCGCCTGGCCCGTTGGCGTCTCGCTCGATCCGAACACGGGCGCCGTCGGCACCAGCGATGCCACACCGGCGGGCGTGCACACGCTGAACTACCAACTGTGCGACCGCGCCACGCCCACGCCCAATTGCACCGACAGCACGATCACGCTGACGGTCAATGCCAGCGTCGCGCCAACGCCCGACAGCGGCAGCGCCAGCGCCGGCACTGCCAAGCCCGATGCCGTGCCCAACATCGCCGCCAATGACCGCATCAACGGCCAACCCGCCACGCTGGGCGCCGGCGGCAATGCCACGGTGGCCACGGTCGGCGCCTGGCCCGCTGGCGTCACGCTCGATCCGAACACGGGCGCCGTCGGCACCAGCGATGCCACACCGGCGGGCGTGCACACGCTGAACTACCAACTGTGCGACCGCGCCACGCCCACGCCCAATTGCACCGACAGCACGATCACGCTGACGGTCGCCGCAGCGCCCGTGGCCGCTGCGGACGATGTCCGCCCACAGGCCCTGCCCGCTGGCACGGACGCCATCGTGGTGGACAACATCGCCCAAAACGACACCATCAACGGCCAGCCTGCCACGCTGGGCGCCGGCGGCAATGCCACGCTCTCTGTGGTAGGGACTTGGCCTGCGGGCATCACACTGGATGCGAACACGGGCGAAGTGCGCATGGCCGCATCGGTGCCGGCAGGCAGCTACACGCTGCAATACCAGCTGTGCGATCGCAGTACACCTGCCCAGTGCGTGCAGGCCACGATCCGCTTCACGGTGACTGCTGGCCCAGCGCCGGTGCCCGGCAATGCCACACCCGTGCCCACCCTGGGCCATTGGATGCTGTGGCTGCTGAGCCTGGCCACGGCCGCCCTGGGGCTGGGCCGCCTGCGCCGCTCCTGAAAGACTTGAGGGTCTGCTGACCAGCCCGCGCACGCCAGCCACGGCGGCGCGGGCTTTTTGCTGGCCCGCGCGCGTCAAACCCGTGGGCTGGCGCTCAACACGTCACCGGCGTCAAGGCCCGGCCCGGTTTCGAAAAAAGCAATCAGGTTGTCGGCCGCCAGCTGGACCATGGCCAGACGTGTGCGGCGCGAGGCGCTGGCGATGTGCGGGGTCAGCACCACGTTGTCCAGCGCCAGCAGCTCGGGCGCGAGCCGGGGCTCGTGCTCGAACACGTCCAGGCCGGCCGCGGCGATCTGGCGCTGAGCCAGGGCGCGGGCCAGGGCCTGCTCGTCGACGATGCCGCCGCGCGCGATGTTCACCAGCGTGGCGCTGGGCTTCATCAGCGCGAGTTCGCGCGCGCCGCAGCCAGCAACAGCGCAAAGCCGAAGTCGGCAGTGGTTTCGGTGAGTACGTCCGGGGTATTGTTGGCGCACACGCCTGCGGCTTGCAGCGCCGCCGCGTCCAGGTTGTTGTAGGGCCTGTTCACACCATGCGCAGGCCCGGAGCCTGGGCCAGCGCGGCCTGATCGACGGTTTGCGCGCCAGTGAGCAAGGCGCCCTGCTTGCCGCGCAGGCGCTGGATGAAGGCCGCGCCAGTCCAAGGCTCTGGGCCTTCGTTGGCCTCGACGTCGAAATGCGCGCGCAGCTGCTGCAGCACTTCGTCGAACATGGGGCTGGCCACCACCGCCCGGGGCTTGCCTGTATGGGCCATGCGCCTCTGCGAAAGAGAAGATTTTCGACAGCTTTTTTACAGATACCAGAGCAAGGTCTGCACCACGAACAGCGGCGTGAGAATGCACACCGCCCAGGCCACGTAGCCAAAGAAGCTGGGCATGCGCACGCCGCGGTGCTCGGCGATGGCCTTGACCATCAGGTTCGGGGCGTTGCCGATGTAGCTCAGCGCGCCCATGAACACCGCCCCGGCCGAAATGCCCGTCAGCGTGGCAGCCAGCGCGGTCGTGAGCGTCTGCGCATCACCGCCGGCGGAGTTGAAGAACACCAGGTAGGTCGGCGCATTGTCCAAAAAGCCGCTGAGCACGCCGGTGGCCCAGAAGTACATGGCCGGGATGGGCTGGCCATCGGCGCCGGTGACGGCCCGCACCACGGGCGAGAACGGGCCGTGCACGCCGGCCTGCAACATGGCGATGACCGGGATGATGGTCAAGAAAATGCCGGCAAAGAGCTTGGCGACCTCCAGCATCGGCTCCCAGTTGAATTGATTGGCCTCGTGGATCTGGCGCGCCGTGAGCTTGAGCGAGGCCAGCGTGATGCAGGCAAAGCCCAGATCGCGCAGCAGGCTTTGCAGACCGACCTCGGTGCCCATGATGTCGAAGGCGATGCCCGGCTTCCAGATGCCGCTCATCAGCACCAGCGCGACAATGCCGGCCAGCCAAAAAAAGTTCGCGCCGCCTTCGATGCGCAGGCTTTCGCTGTCGGTGGGCGTGGGGTCAAAGCGCGAGCGGCCCTCGGTGCGGTAAAACCAGCTGTCGAGCAGGTAAAAGATCAGCAGCAGCGCCACGACCAAAAACAGCGTCTCGCCCCAGATGTGCTGCATGGTCCAGAAGAACGGCACCCCCTTGAGAAAACCCAGAAACAGCGGCGGGTCGCCCAGCGGCGTGAGCGAGCCGCCGATGTTGGAGACCAGGAAGATGAAGAACACCACCACGTGCACCCGGTGCTTGCGGTCGTCGTTGGCGCGCAGCAGCGGGCGGATCAGCAGCATCGAGGCGCCGGTGGTGCCCATGAAGCTGGCCAGCAGCGTGCCCAGCGCCAAGATGGCGGTATTGAGCGCCGGGGTGCCGCGCAGGTTGCCGCGCAGATAAATGCCGCCCGAGACGGTGAACAAGGCCGTCAGCAGCAGCACGAAGGGGATGTACTCGGCCAGCAGCGCATGCACCACATTGGCCAGCGCCGCATGCCAGCCATGGAGCGCGGCAAAGGGCAGCAAAAAGGCCAGCGCCCAGGCCGCAGTGATCTTGCCGTAATGCCCATGCCACAGCCGGGGCGCCAGCAGCGGCAGGATGGCGATGGACAGCAGCACGCCGGCAAACGGCACGCCCCACCACAGGCCCAGCGCCGCGCCATCCAGGCTGGCGGCCTGTGCAGCACCGGGCAGCAAGGCCCAGCAGGCCAGCGGCCAGCACAGCAGGCGCGCGCCCATCGCCCGATTGGTAGCGGGCCTGAGGGCGGACTGGGGGCAACGGGAAAACGGCAAAGACATCAGGGGCGACAAGACAGGCATGTGTGTGTTTCTCTGGCCCCGCAGGGCGCGCACGGCAAGGCAAGCGCCTTGCAAAAAAGCCCGGCAAGCCGGGCGCGTGATGAAGGAAATGGTTGGCAGGGGTCTCCAACGGCCCCTAGAGCGTGTTATGCACTTTTCGTCCCCCGCGCTGGCCCCAAAACCGTGTCATCGCACGGCGGCGCGCGCCGCCAAGGCTGGCTGCCTTGGCAAGCGAGAGGGCGCGGCCAGGGCATGGTTTTGGGGCCAGCCCGAAGGCAGAAGCGCCCCGGCATGCGCATTGCGGCGTTGCCGCCTCCTTGCAGCCCACCGGG
>JAUMYI010000165.1 GCA_030528705.1 Comamonadaceae bacterium
AGGTGGTCTTTCCTAGCGGCCTTTGTACAAGGTATTGGTGGAGCTGGCGGGAGTTGAACCCGCGTCCGCAAGCCTTTGCCGGGCAGTTCTACATGCTTAGTGGTCTGTTTTGATCTCGCCGGGTCGATCGCGCAGCCACACGCTATTGATCCGGCCAGCATCCTTGGATCTCGCCACATGCCAAGATGCCCGGTATGCGGCCAGCTGATGTGAATTCACTTGCAGCTTCTACCTTGCGGTATTGGCCCAGCCCATCAGCGTGCTGTTGCAAGTCTCGCCGGATTTAGGCGGCGAGTGCGAAACGATCGTCGTTTGCAGTTAGTTTAGTGAATCGAGATTTACGAGCGTGACTCAAGCTCGGCATGCGCCACTCCAGATCCGTACCCACGTCGAAACCAGGACAGCCCCGAAGAGGAAGCGATTCTAGTCGATTCCCAGTTTTTGCAGAAGTTCCATCGGCGCGTGGATGCAGTGGTCCGCGGGCCATTGCGCGGGGTCTTCGCCTGGGGCGATGTAGCCGTACAGCGCGGCGATGGTGCCCATGCCGGCGCTGCGACCGGCCTGCATGTCGCGCGGGTCATCACCAACGTAGATGCAGTGTGCCGGCGCGATGCCCAGGCGCTGGGCGGCTTCCAGCAGGGGCTCGGGGTGGGGCTTGGTGTGGGCGGTGGTGTCGCCGGCCACGAGCGCGGCGCAGTGGGCCAGCGCCGGGGTCTGGGCGACGATGGGACGTGCAAAACGCTCGATTTTGTTGGTGACGATGCCCCAGCGGATGCCGTGTGTTTGCAGGCGTTGCAGCATGGGCGCGACGCCTTCGAAGACCTGGGTGGCCGCGCCCAGGCATTGGGCGTAGGTGTCGAAGAACTCTTCGCGCAGCGCCGCGAATGCGGTGTGTGCGGGGCCTGTGTCCAGGCCGATGGGCAGCAGCCCGCGCGCGCCACTGCCTACGTGAGGGCGGTAGCACTCCAGTGGCAGTGCTGGCAGCCCGCGTTGGGCGCGCATCTGGTTGAGGGCCTGGGCCAGCTCAACGGCGCTGTCGATCAGGGTGCCGTCGAGATCGAACAAGACGGCGTGAATGTCTTGGCGGCGCAGCGGAGGCATAGCAGGTGTTGGCGTCGAGCGTGTTATGGAGTGCTTGCGGCAGCCGGCAGGGTGATGCTGGCGCTGCAGGTTGAGTCCAGCACGAGTTGAACCGTTTTTGTTTGGTGATCCAGCGCCTGGGCGCGCAGATAGCCAAAGAATGGGGATGATGTTGAGGGGGACACCAGTGTTTGCCAGAGTGTGGGGCGCGGCAGCAGGGCATAGCCAACGATGCGGTCGTCTTGCTGGATGTGGATCAGGCGTGGGGTATGGCTGGTGCGGCGAGCGTGGGGGATGTCCTGAAGCTGGCCATTGATGCGCCAATACGCTGTTTGCGCAACCGCTTCGAGCCCGATGGTGCTGGTGCTGCAGCGAGACTCTGGCTGGGGCAAGGGTGTTTGCCATTGCTGGTGTTGGGCCAGTAAGGCGTAAGGTGGCTGGCCGTGCACGCCAAGGCCGTGGCTGATGTACCTTTGTGATTGCTCAATGCCGTACTCGGCAGAGAAGTGGATGAAAGAAATGGACTGGGCATCGCGGATGCCCAGCGTCATGGCCAGTGCGGCGCTTTCGCGTGCTAGGCGCACTGTGGCCAGATCGGGTGAGGTGATGGCGCGGAACTGGTAGGGCAGCAGCACGGCCAATGAGATGCCGTAGAGGAGCAGCGCGATGCTGCGCATCGGCCATGGGGATGAGAATCTGGCAGGCAGGCGTGCATACATCCAAAGCAGCAGCGCGATCCAAGCCAGCAGGGTCGAGGTGGTGTAGCGCGAGGCCATGGCGGCGACGAGGCCATAGCCCAGTCGGCCCAGTGCGGAGGCAAAGGCCGAGCCGCCGATGTAGATGATGAACATCAACAGCGCCCAGTGCAAGGCATTGGAGGCGCTCACGCCAAAATGGCGCATTTCATGCCATAGGGCCCACAGCGTCAGCATGGCAAACAGCAGGCCGATGGCCAATGCTGCGCTGGGCGCCCAAGGGCTGAGGTTGCTGATGTAGCGCACAGGGCTGCCAAAATACATGAGCATGAACTGGAGCAGCTCCAGTGGGTGTTCAAGCAGGTTGGCGCGCATGCCGTTGGGGTGCGGCGGTGTGTTCTCAAAACCGTGAAAGTACAGGCCCGTGGTGGCTGCGCCCAGTATGGCCAGGGCCAGTGCTGCCCTGGGGCGGCGGCTGAGCAGCAGCCACAATGCCATGAGTGGCAGGGTCAGAATGCCATTGGCCATGGTCAGTGTGGCCGCAGCCCCCAGCAAGGCAGCCAGCCAAAGCCAGCCAGGACGTGCCGATTGCAGATGGCGCGCCAGACACAGAAAAGCAGCCAGCGGCACCGCAAAGGCTTGGTAGACGTGGCTGACGAGCTCCCAAGTCAAGTTCTCGGCCTGTACCCAGGAGAACAGCGTGGCGCTGAGCAACAGCAGCCAAGCCTTCTTGGAGAGGATGGGGCGTTCGGCAATGAGCGGTGTCTTGAATAGCTGCCAAAACAGTGCGATCAGGCAGCCGATCAACAGGAAGTTGCACAGCAGCAGAAACTGGAAGTCACCGAAGAAATGCATCTCGACCCAATACAGCAGTCGAGAGAGCACGAAGCGGTGCTCATTGCCGTGTTCCCACCAGGCACCGAGATCGCCAGCGGCGGCGCGCAGATAGAACCCGTTGATGGCATGCCAGCTGTCCCACCAGGGCAGGCCGGTGTAGCTCTCGGTGACGCCGAAGATTGCAGTGCCCAACATCACGGCGAAGTAGCACAGACTCAAGCTGGTCAGGATTCGGCGCATGGTGAGCTGCGAGGGAAATGGCATGGCTGCGGTGCTGTATTGACTGGTGTGCGCAAGAGGGCCGCGCCCTCAAAGTCTCTGCACGGTTGGTAGGAAAGCGGATTGGGGGCGGGGCGGCGCTTGCAAAGCCTGAGGGGTGTTGAGATTGAAGTGTTGCGGCGGTGTTTTCGGTCAAAACTGCGCAACTGCCGCGTTTGCGCCTTGCAGCCCATATCAAATCACTTTTTGTCCGCTCGCGCCAAGGCTTTGAACAGGCTCTTTCTTGGTCATCAGGGGCAGCTGCGTCATCAACCCGGCTTGCGCGCGGCCAACATGTAGTTGACGTCGGTGTTGTCGCTGAGCCAGTAGCGCCCGGTGAAAGGGTTGTATTCCAGCCCTTTGCTGGCCTGCAGGTACAAATCGCTGTTGCGCAACCAGTTGGCCAGTTCGGCCGGGGTGATGAATTTGGCGTGCGTATGGGTGCCGCGTGGCAGCAGGCGCAGGATGTATTCGGCGCCGAGGATGGCAAACAGCCAGGACTTGGCGTTGCGGTTGATGGTGGAGAAGAACAGCCAGCCGCCGGGTTTGGCCATGTCGGCGCAGGCCTGCACGATGGCGGCGGGATCGGGCACGTGTTCGAGCATTTCCATGCAGGTGACCACGTCGAACTGTGCGGGCTGCTCGGCCGCCAGGGCTTCGGCGCTGATGGCGCGGTATGCGATGTTCGGGGTCTGCGCCTCCAGCGCGTGCAGGCGTGCCACGCTCAGGGATTTGTCGGCCAAGTCGATGCCTAGCACCAGCGCGGCGCCGGCGCGCGCCATGGCATCGGCCAGGATGCCGCCGCCACAACCGACGTCGACGATGGCCCGATCTTGCAGGCTGCCAGCGGTTTGCACGATCCAGTCCAGGCGCAATGGGTTGATGGCGTGCAGCGGGCGGAATTCGCCATTGGGGTCCCACCACTTGTGGGCCAGGTCGGAGAATTTCTTCAGTTCGCCCGCATCGGCGTTGCTTGGGAGGGAGGTGGAATCCATGCGGCGATTATGCCCGCAAGCAGGGGCGGCGAAGTATGACTCAGGGGAGCCCGAAGAGAGGACTGAAAAGGGCGTAAAAAAGCCCCTGCAGGCTGGGCATGCAGGGGCTTTGGAAGGCGGTGAAGCCAGGATTAGCGCACGCGCTGCTCCAGTGCGGTGCCGACCACTTCGATTTCCACGCGACGGTTTTGCGCGCGGCCTTCGCGGGTCTTGTTGGTGGCCACAGGCTGCTTCTCGCCCTTGCCTTCGGCGTAGATGCGGTTGGCGTCGATGCCCTTGTTGACCAGGTAGGCCTTGACAGTGGCTGCGCGGCGCTCGGACAGGCCTTGGTTGTACTTGTCGGAGCCGATGGAGTCAGTGTGACCGGCGGCAACGATGACTTCCAGGCGGAAGTTCTCGGATTGCACGCGGCGGGCCAGCTCGTCGAGCTTGGCGCGGCCTTCGGGCTTGAGCGTGGACTTGTCGAAGTCGAAGAACGCGTCAGCGGCGAAGGTTTCCTTGATCCACTGGGGCTCAGGAGCTGGCGGGGGAGGAGGAGGCGTTTGCGGAGCAGGCGCCGGAGCCTTGGCCACCAGGGCGCCATCGCAGCCCAGGGCAGCGGTGGCCGGCGTCCAGAAAGCATTACGCCAGCACAATTCGTTGGTGCCGTTGACCCAGATCAGCTCGCCGCTGCCGTTTTGCCAGTTGTCGATCACGTTGCCGCCATCGGCAGCTTGCACGCGAACTTGAGAGCCGTTGGCCAGGGTGGTCTGTGCGTGTGCGGCGGCTGTTGCGAGTGCAGCAGAGGCAAACAAAACCGCCACTTTGTTGAGTTTCTTCATGGTTCTCCTCTTGGGGGAAAGGGCCGCAGCCTCGCTGCGAAAAAAGAACGTTTTCAGTGCTTGCACCAAGAACGCTGGGGCCGATTGTGCCATAGCGCATTGCGCGCTTGCCACTGTTAATGCCCTGTGGCATGGCACAAGGGGTGGAAACTCGGCTGCTGTGTTGCTAGGGTGCAACATTGGGTGCAGGGCTACAATAATCGGCTTATGGCAACGCTGCATAAGTCCCCGCAGTGCGGCGCAGCCCTGTGTGGGGATGGGATGCAAGGCGCAAACCGCCCCAGACAGGGATGCGCCGTGCGCGAGAGACTGATTCATCGTTGCCTTATTTCTCATCTTGTGTACTTGCTGGGGTGCCATGACTGAATTTGCCAAAGAAACCCTGCCCATCAGCCTGGAAGAGGAGATGCGCCGCAGCT
>JAUMYI010000166.1 GCA_030528705.1 Comamonadaceae bacterium
CGGCGAATCCACCTGGAACCTCGAAAACCGCTTCACCGGCTGGACCGACGTGGACTTGACCGCCACCGGCATCGCCCAGGCTCAGGAGGCCGGGCGGCGCCTGCAGGCCGCGGGCCTGGCATTCGACAAGGCTTACACCAGCGTGCTCAAGCGCGCCATCCACACGCTGTGGCATTGCCTGGATGCGATGGATGCGAGCTGGTTGCCGGTGGAGAAATCCTGGCGTCTGAACGAGCGCCACTATGGCGGCCTGCAGGGGCTGAACAAGGCCGACATGGCTCAGCAATACGGCGATGAGCAGGTGCTGATCTGGCGCCGCAGCTACGACACGCCGCCGCCGCCGCTGGAAGCGGGCGATGCGCGCAGCGAGCGCGGCGACCGCCGCTACAGCGCGCTGGCGCCCGAGCAGATTCCGCTGACCGAGTGCCTCAAGGACACGGTGGCGCGCGTGCTGCCGTACTGGGAGTCGCACATCGCGCCGGACATCCGCGCTGGCCAGCGCCTGGTGATCGCCGCGCATGGCAACTCACTGCGCGCGCTGGTCAAGTATCTGGATGGCATCTCGGATGCGGACATCGTCTCGCTCAACATTCCCAACGGCACGCCGCTGGTGTATGAGCTCGATGAGCAGCTCAAGCCGCTGCGGCGCTATTACCTGGAGCCCTCGGGCGAGAAGCCCCTGCAGTGATTGCCGCAGGCCGTGGGGCTGAAAAGCTGAGAAGAGCAAATTTTGGAAATCGGTGTTATGAGACAAAAAATGCAAACCGCAGCGTGGGTGGGCGTCGGGATACTGACCGGCGCGCTGGCCACTTTTTCGCTGCAGCCGCTGGCGCGCAATGCCGTGGCCCCGCTGCCGCTGGAGGAAATCCAGCAACTGGCGGCCGTGTATGGCCTGATCAAGACCGACTACGTCGAGCCGGTCGATGACAAGAAGCTCATCACGGACGCCATCTCCGGCATGGTGGCCAGCCTCGATCCGCACTCGCAGTATTTCGACAAGTCCAGCTTCAAGGAATTTCGCGAAGGCACGACAGGCCGCTTCGTCGGCGTGGGCATCGAGATCTCGCAGGAAGACGGGCTGATCCGCATCGTCTCGCCCATCGAGGGCTCGCCGGCCGACCGCGCCGGCCTGATGACCAACGACCTGATCACCAAGATCGACGACACCGCCGTCAAGGGCCTGAGCCTGACCGAGGCCGTCAAGCGCATGCGCGGCGAGCCCAACACCCAGGTGGTGCTGACCATCTTCCGCAAAGACGAAAGCCGCAGCTTCACCGTCACCATCACCCGCGAGGAGATCAAGACCCGCTCGGTCAAGGGCGAGATCATCGAGCCGGGCTACGCCTGGCTGCGCCTGTCGCAGTTCCAGGACCGCACCGTGGACGACTTCGTCAGCAAGCTCGCCGAGCTCTACGCCAAGGAGCCCCAGCTCAAGGGCCTGGTGCTGGATCTGCGCAACGACCCGGGTGGCCTGCTCGATGCGGCCATCGCCGTCTCGGCCGCCTTTTTGCCGCCGGACGTGACCGTGGTCACCACCAACGGCCAGCTGGCCGAGAGCAAGGCCACCTTCACTACCAGCCCGGCCGACTACATGCCCAGGCGCTTCCCCATCGGCGGCGGCGATCCGCTCAAGCGCCTGCCCTCGGGCGTCAAGAAGGTGCCGCTGGTGGTGCTGGTCAACGAAGGCTCGGCCTCGGCCAGCGAGATCGTCGCCGGCGCGCTGCAGGACCACAAGCGCGCCACCATCATGGGCAGCCAGACCTTTGGCAAGGGCTCGGTGCAGACCGTGCGCCAGCTCGGCCCGGACTCGGGCATCAAGCTCACCACGGCGCTGTACTACACGCCGCTGGGCCGCTCCATCCAGGCCAAGGGCATTGCGCCGGACATCGAGCTGGACGAAACCGCCGAGGGCAGCCCCTATGCCTCGCTGCGCGTGCGCGAGGCCGATCTGCACAAGCACCTGGGCAACGACGACGACCCGCAAGAGAGCGCACGCAAGGAAAAAGAGCGCGAGCAGGCCCTCAAGCGCCTGGAGAAGGAAACCCAAGACAACGACGGCAAGCCCCTGCGCCGCCTGCCGCAGTTCGGCTCGCCCGAGGACTTCCAACTGCAGCAGGCCATCAACCAGCTCAAGGGCTTGCCGGTCAAGGTGGCCCAGCGCGATGCGGACGATGCTGCGCCCGAGCAGCAGGCTGCCGCGGCGCCGGCGGCCAAGTCCAAATAAAGGCAACGCTGCACCGCTGAACAAGTCTCTCGCGCACGGCGCATCCCTGTCTGGGGCGGTCTGCGGCGCAAGCAAAGCCTGGCAATCGCTTAAGCGATTGCTGCGGTTTGCGCTTTGCACCCCATCCCCACACAGGAATGCGCCGCACTGCGGGGATTGATTCAGCGTTGCCAAAAGTCTGTACCAAGGCCTGCCGCCTGGCATGAAACATCAGCGGCCCACGGCGTAACGCCGTGGGCCGCTGTGGCGTTGGGGGCCGGCCTTTTCAGCCGGGCGTTCAGCCCTGCGGTTGGCGGCGCAGCAGGTAGGTGTCCATGATCCAGCCGTGCCGCGCCCGCGCGGCGGCGCGGGCTTGCACGATGCGCGGCCCGGCCAGGGGCAGCGGGCCGCTGTCGAGCAACTGCTGCGGCATGCCCAGGTAGGCGCCCCACCAGATGTGCAACTGCTGCGCCAGCGCGGCGGGCAGGGCTTCGAAGCTGCACTGGCCATCGAGCATCACCACCAGCGTGTCCACCCCCTGGGGCCAGCCGTGCTCGCGCAATTGCCGCCCGGTGGTGACCAGAAAGGGCTGGCCGATGTCGTTGAGCGCCAGCGCGTGCGCGGCCGTCAGCGCCTGCATGGCGGTGATGCCGGCCACGACCTGCACGCGCTGCGGCGCAGGGCGCAGCCGCGCGGCAATGCGCAGCGTGCTGTCGTACAGCGCCGGGTCGCCCCAGACCAGCAGCGCCACCTGCAGCGGGGCCTTGCCCTGGCGCAGCCCTGGCTGCCGCGCCAGCGCCTGGGCGATGGCCGCCTGCCAACGCTGGGTGATGGCGGCATGCCACTCATCGACTTGGTGCAAGTAATCGCCGCCATCGCTGCGGCGCAGCGGCATGTCGAAGCCGGCGATGCAGGCCCGGGCGGCATCGGCGCCGAGCACGGCATCGCACAGCGCCTGGCGCACGGCGGCCAGTTCGGCCTTGTCCTGGCCCTTGTGCGGCAACAAGATCAGATCGGCCGCGCGCATGGCCGCCTCGGCCTGGCGCGTCAGGTGCCCAGGGTTGCCGGTGCCAATGCCGATGAGCGTCAGCTCCAGTGGCGGCAGCGCGGCCATCGGGTGGCAGGCCTTCATGTGCGGTCGGCGGCAGCCACCACGGTGCCTTGGGCAATGGCGCACAGCACTTCCTGCCCATCGCGCAGAGCCAGGATGTCGCATTGGCAGACGGCCTGCCGCTTGCCGGCGCTTCTGGCCGTGGCGCGGGCCAGAAGCTGGGCGCCTTGTGCCGGGCGCAGGTAGTTGATCTTGAATTCGGAGGTCAGGGCATTGCCGCCCAGCGCCAGGCCGCCAGCGAATGTGATGGCGTTGTCGGCCAGGTAGCTGAGCACGCCGCCATGTGCAAAGCCATGCTGCTGCAACAGGTGGGGCTGCAGGTCCAGGGCAATGGTGGCCGATTGCGGCGTGACGCTTTCGAGCCGTGCGCCGATGAATTGGCTAAACGGCTGAGCGGCAAAGATTTGCTGTGCGAAGGCGTGCATCTCCATGGGGATCTCCTTGAGGGGGGCAATCATCGGCGGGGCCGGTCGGTGGCTGTGTCCAGTGCCTGCGCGTCGTGCGCAAAGCGCGGCGCATCGCCCACCGGGCGATAGCGGCGATCGTAGTCGGCGGCGTACAGACGGCTTTCGGCAAAGTGCTCGGCCTGCAGGCTGCGCCCGACCAGGATCAGCGCGGTGCGCTCCATGTGGCTGGCCACGGCTTGCGCCAGTTGGCCGACGGTGCTGCGCACGATGGCCTCGTCTGGCCAGCTGGCGCGCCAGACGATGGCTGCCGGGCAGTCGGCGCCGTAGTGCGGCAGCAGCTCGTCCTGCACCTGTTGCGCCACGTGGATGGACAAATGGATGGCCAGCACCGCGCCCGTGGCGGCAAAGGCCGCCAGGCGCTCGCCCTCGGGCATGGCGCTGGCGCGCCCGGGCGTGCGCGTGAGCACCACCGACTGGCACAGGCCGGGCAGGGTCAGCTCGGCCTGTAGCGCGGCGGCGGCGGCGGCAAAGGCCGGCACGCCGGGGGTGAGGCTGTAGTCGATGCCCAGCGCGCGCAGGCGGCGCAGTTGCTCGCCCATGGCCGACCAGACGGAGAGATCGCCCGAGTGCAGGCGCGCCACGTCCTGCCCGCGGGCGTGGGCGGCGGCCATCTCGGCGACGATGTCGTCCAGGCTCAGCGGCGCGGTGTTGACGATGCGCGCGTTCTGCGGGCAGTGCGCCAGCAATGCGCTGGGCACCAGCGAGCCGGCGTACAGGCACACCGGGCAGCGCGCCAGAAGGTCGCGCCCGCGCACGGTGATCAGGTCGGCAGCGCCGGGGCCAGCGCCGATGAAATGTACGGTCATTGTGGAAGTCTCGATAGGCCCGATGGGGTCGCCACGGCCAAGGTGGCGCTGCCGCAGGCGGCTGCCAAGCGCGGCAGCAGCAGGCTGGCGCGGCCCCCTGCGCTGGCGGCGGCCCACAGCGCGCAGGCCTCGGCCACGCTGCCGCAGCCATAGCGCGCCAGCGATTGCGGCGAGGCCGTGTGCGTGGGCTGGGCCGCCAGCATCCGGGGCGGCGCGGCCACGGCATGCACCCGGCCCAGACCGCACTGGGCCAGCCATTGCACCAGCGCCGGGTGCGCCAGCCTGTGCGGCAGAGTCGCCACGGCCTGCACGGCACTGGGCGTCAGCAAGGGCAGTTGCGCCTGCGCCTGCTGCCACAGCGCATGCAGGGCCGCCGCCTGGGCGCTGGCGCGCAGGCCAATGCCCA
>JAUMYI010000167.1 GCA_030528705.1 Comamonadaceae bacterium
TCTGCAGGCGCTAAAAGTTCCCTTTTTGCAGCATTTTTTTCATGCTGCTTTGGCCCGTGTACCTCAAGCAGGGCCAATGTTCGCGCGGGCCGTGAAGGGGCTTCGACCCAGCGCCCAGGGCCGCTTGGCCGGTGGCTTGTGATGGCAGCACGGGAGGGGCTGTGATGCGCAGGCGGCTGCATGCTTGGCCTGCCGCAGGGGGCTGGATGGCGCAGACTTTGGCGATGATGGGCTGCGGCCTTGCCCTGCCGGCTCTGGGGCAGCACAAGGCGCCCTTGCGGATCGAGATGCAGACCATTCCGGCAGGACATTTCGTCATGGGCTCCTGCCGCCCGCCTGCGCACGACCTGCGCCGCCGCGCGGCGCAGGTCGCCGATTGCGGCATGCCCGATGAACACGCCCATGGCGACGAAGGCCCGCAGCGGCGGGTGGCTGTGCCTGCCTTCTTGTTGAGCAAGACGCCGGTCACGCTGGGCCAGTTCAGACAATATGTTCAAGCGGCTGGGCGCGATGACTTGTTGACGCCGGATTTTTTGAGCAGCAATGCCTACGGTGACAGCGCCCCTGTGGTGTGGGTGAGCTGGCAGGATGCGCAGGCCTTCATCGCCTGGCTGAACCAGACGCAGGGCGACGGCTGGCGCCTGCCCAGTGAGGCGGAGTGGGAGTACGCTTGCCGTGCGGGCGGGCAGCACAGCCACTGTGGCGGCAGCGATGCGCCAGCCCTGGGCTGGTATGACGCCAACAGCGGGGGGCAACAGCAGGCCGTGGCACAAAAGGCCCCCAATGCCTTTGGCTTGTACGACATGAGCGGCAACGTCTGGGAGTGGGTGCAGGACTGTTGGGCAGACAGTTACCAGGACGCGCCGACGGATGGCAGCGCATGGCGGGCTGGGGACTGTCCGCAAGATCGGCGGGCGCTGCGCGGCGGCTCCTGGGGCGGCAGCGCCAGCGCGGCGCGTGCGGCCAACCGCTTTGAAAACAGCTCTGCCATGCGCTCCAACTACTATGGCTTTCGCCTGGCGCGTAGCCTGGCGCCTTGATGCCGATCGGCTGCTGCCGCGATGAGTTGGCAGGGCCTGTCCCCCAGCGGACTTGCCCCCTGGCCGGGTGGCTGGCAGCGTACCTGGCGGGGCGCACAATGCGTTGCAGGCGCAGTGCCCTTGGCAGCGGCGCAATCTCTGGTTTTCTTTTCCAACCCCGTGCGATGTGGCGCCCTGAAGGGGGCGCGATCGCGCGGATTTTCAGGAGACAGGCATGACGCAACAACACATCGGACATTTCATCGCAGGCCAGATCGAGGCGGGCAGCGGCGCGCGCAGCGGGGCGGTGTTCAACCCCTCCACGGGGCAGGAGATCGCACGCTGCGATTACGCCGACCGCGCCACGCTGGAACGCGCCGTGGCCGTGGCCACGGAGGCCGGGCGGCGTTGGGCGCGCGCCTCGCACGCCACGCGCCAAGCGGTGGTCTTCAAGCTGCGCGAGCTGATGATTGCGCGCACCGATGCGCTGGCCGAGATCATCGGCCGCGAGCATGGCAAGACCCTGGCCGATGCCAAGGGCGAGATCGGCCGCGCCATCGAGGGCATCGAGTTCGCCGTCAATGCGCCGCACGTCACCAAGGGCGAGTTCGCCAGCAACGTCGGCGGCGAGATCGACGTGTTCTCCATGCGCGTGCCCATTGGCGTGGTCGGGGCGATCACGCCGTTCAACTTCCCCATCATGGTGCCGGCAGTGATGATGACCATGGCCGTCTCGGTGGGCAATGCCGTGGTCTGGAAGCCTTCGGAGAAGGTGCCCAGCGCGGCGCTGGAGTTTGCGCGCATGTGGCAGGAGGCCGGCCTGCCCGACGGGGTGTTCAACGTCGTGCAGGGCGACAAGGAGATGGTCGATGCCATCCTGGAGCACCCAGGCATTGCCGGCGTGAGCTTCGTTGGCTCCACGGCAGTGGGCGAGTACGTCTACCAGAAGGGCACCTCGCACAACAAACGCGTGGCCGCGTTCACCGGCGGCAAGAACCACATGGTGGTCATGCCCGATGCCGATCTGGAGGCCGCCGCCAGCGCCTTCGTGGCCGCAGGCTATGGTTCGGCCAGCCAGCGTTGCATGGCCGTGTCGCTGCTGCTGCCGGTGGGGGATGACACTGCCGAGCGCCTGCGCGCGCTGGTGGTGCAGAAGATCGGCCAGCTCAAGGTCGGCCCCTACGACGATCCGCAGGCCGACTACGGCGCGGTGGTCTCGGCGCAGTCGCGCGATGCTGTATTGCAGGCTATCGAGCGTTGCATCGCCGAAGGCGGCGAGCTGGTGACCGATGGCCGCAATCTGAAGGTGCCTGGCTGCGAGGGCGGCTACTACATTGGGCCAACCCTGTTCGATCGCGTCACCACCGACATGCACCTCTATCAGGAAGAAGTGTTCGGCCCGGTGCGCGCCATGATGCGCCCGGCCACGCTGGACGAGGCCATTGCCATCACCAACGCCCACGAATATGGCAACGGCGCGGTGATCTTCACGCGCGAGGGCAAATCGGCGCAGCGTTTCATGAGCGAGGTCGAGGCCGGCATGATCGGCGTGAACGTGCCCGTGCCGCTGCCGGCGGCCTACTTCAACTTCGGCGGGCTGCGCCGCTCAAAGTTCGGCGACGGCCACCTCTACGGCCCGGATGCGGCGCGCTTCTACACCAAGCTCAAGACCGTCTCGCAGCGTTGGCCTGAGCCCGACCAGGGCGACGGCGGCATGTCGCTGGCTTTCAATCCCAAGGCTTGAGGGACTGTTCGAAAAGAGCCTGTCCGCGATCACGGTGCAGGCTTTGACGACCGTCAAGGCGCTGAAGGCGACTTCGTCTTCAGCGCCTTTTTGCGCCTCACTGGCTGAGCATTTTCTGGATCAGCTCGCCAGTGGTGGCGGCGCTGAATTTGCGCATCAGCCGGGCGCGGTAGAGCTCCACCGTGCGGTGGCTGATGCCCAGCTCGCGGCCGATGAGCTTGGAGGTTTTGCCCTCCAGCACGCGCGCGGCCACCTCGCGCTCGCGCCCGGTCAGCGCCGCGCCGGCGGCCATGGGGCGCTGGGCGCTGATGTCCTCGAAGCTCCAGATGCCTGCGGCGTGCGGCTGGCTGCGGTCGAAGGCGCGGCCGCTGACGTGGCACCAGAAGAACTGGCCATTGGCGCGCTTCATGATGCGGCTGTCCGAGTACCAGCCCTTGGCGTTGAGGATCGGGGCGATGCGCTGGCCCAGGCGCTCGAACTCCTCGGCGCTGGGGTAGAGCTCCTGGAAGGAGCGGCCCAGCAGCGATTCGCGCGTGGTCAGAAAGATCTCGCACAGCTGCTGGTTGCAGTCGGCAATACGCCGGTGGCGCGAGAGCACCAGCCCAACCGGCGCCATCTCGAAGGCCAGGCGGTAGTCCTGCGCGCATTGCCAGGGCGCGGCAGTTTCGGGCAGTGGCGGGGTAGGGGATGTCATTTACGCAAAACTACGTATCAATTTACGTAGTATCGTAGCGCGCTTGCAAGGCGCGGCGGGCTGCGCCTTGCTTTGCTTGGCTACAACCCAGAGACAGGAGATACATCTTGAACAAGCTCTATCCCTCGGCCGCCGAGGCATTGAAGGGCATTGTTGCCGATGGCCAGACGCTGGCCGTGGGCGGCTTTGGCCTGTGCGGCATTCCCGAGGCCCTGATCGACGCGTTGCGCGACAGCGGCGTGAAGAATCTGACCGTGATTTCCAACAACGCCGGCGTCGATGGTTTCGGCCTGGGCAAGCTGCTGGAGACGCGCCAGATCAAGAAGATGATCTCGTCCTACGTGGGCGAGAACAAGGAATTTGAGCGCCAGTACCTGGCCGGCGAGCTGGAGCTGGAGTTCACCCCGCAGGGCACGCTGGCCGAGAAGCTGCGCGCCGGCGGCGCGGGCATTCCGGCGTTTTTCACCAAGACGGGCGTGGGCACGCTGGTGGCCGAGGGCAAGGAAACGCGCCAGTTCAACGGCCAGACCTATGTGATGGAGCAGTCGCTGGTGGCCGACGTGGCGCTGGTCAAGGCTGATGTGGCCGACAAAGCCGGCAATCTGCGCTTTCGCTACACGGCGCGCAACTTCAACCCGGCCGCGGCCACGGCCGGCAAGATCACCGTGGTCGAGGTGGAGAAGATCGTCGAGGTGGGCGAGATCGCGCCCGACGACATCCACCTGCCCGGCATCTACGTGCACCGCATCGTGCACAACCCCAATCCGGAAAAGCGCATCGAGCAGCGCACTGTGACACCCAAGGCGGGAGGCTGAACATCATGGCATGGACCAAAGACCAAATGGCAGCGCGCGCTGCCAAGGAATTGCAAGACGGCTTCTACGTCAACCTGGGCATTGGCATCCCCACGCTGGTGGCCAACCACGTGCCGGCCGACATCGAGGTTTGGCTGCAAAGCGAGAACGGCATGCTGGGCATCGGCCCGTTCCCGACTGAAGATCAGGTCGATGCCGATCTGATCAACGCAGGCAAGCAGACCGTGACCACGCTCAAGGGCTCGTCCATCTTCGGCAGCGACCAGAGCTTTGCCATGATCCGTGGCGGCAAGATCAACCTCTCCATCCTGGGCGCGATGCAGGTCACCGGCAAGGGCGATCTGGCCAACTGGATGATCCCGGGCAAGATGGTCAAGGGCATGGGCGGAGCGATGGACTTGGTCGCTGGCGTTGCGCGCGTCATCGTGCTGATGGAGCACGTGGCGCGCAAGAAGGACGGCAGCACCGACTTGAAGATCCTGCCCGAATGCACGCTGCCGCTGACTGGCGTGGGCGTGGTCGATCGCATCATCACCGACCTGGGCGTGATGGACGTGACGCCCGAAGGCCTGAAGCTGGTGGAGCTGGCCGATGGCGTGAGCTTTGAGGAAATCCAGGAAAAAACCGGCGTGCCCCTGCTGCGCTGAGCGTTGACGCTGGGTGACTGAAAAACCGCCGTGCAGTGACGTGCTGCACGGCGGTTTTTTCATGGC
>JAUMYI010000168.1 GCA_030528705.1 Comamonadaceae bacterium
AGGCTGCGACATCTACGTCAAGCAGCGCGCCATGGGCCAGGGCATTGCCCTGCCCGGCACCCCCTACGAGCTGTACTACCGCAGCGACCGCCGCCTCATCGATCCGGCAGCAGCCCCGCCTGTGGCCTTGCTGCGCAAGCGCCTGAAATCCCCCGGCGCGCCGCAGCATCCGGCCTTGCGCTATGCCCAAGTGGAACACCAGATCGCGGGCCGACGCATGCTGCAAAGATGGCATACCGCGCAGTGGGCCGCCGCACCGCAGTTCGACGAGCAGCAATGGGACGGCACCGACATCTACGGCCGCCCCGTGCGCAGCGCCTATGCCCAGCTGCACAGCAGCATCGCCTATGGCTATGCCGGGGCCTATTACAGCGTCCAGGCCGATCTGGCCCGGGCCTTTGAAGCCGTCCAGCTCGCGGCAGGCAGGGGCGCGAGGCTTTCCTTTACCGGCAACCGGGGGGCCGCCAGCCCCATCGTTACGCTGCACCGGGCCTCGGCGCCGCGCTGGGTCAAAGTGCCCGCGGCCAATATGGACCTTGCCCAGGCCCACGCCGGCGGCTGGGCCCTGCGTGGCCTGCGCCTGTACGACCCCGAGGCGCAAATGCTCTACGAATCGGGCAGCCTGCGCAAAGGGCGGCGCCTGCCGCTGAGCACGCAAACCGTTCCCAATGCGCACATCGCCAGCGGCAATGCCCGCCTGCTCAGCGATGGCGCGCTGCTGGCCAGCCAGGGCCACCAGTTGCAACGCTACGCCGATACCCAGGGCGCGGCAGCGCCCACCGTGTACGCTGGCCAGGCCGAGGCCGGCTTTGCCGGCGACGGCGGCCCGGCCAGCGCCGCCCGCTTCGACCGCCCCCGCGTGCTGGCGCAAGGGGCGGACGGCAGTATCTACGTCATGGACACGGGCAACCACCGCCTGCGCCGCATCGGCCCCGATGGCCTGGTGCACACCGTGGCCGGCAATGGCCAACCCGCCACGGCCAACGGGCCCTGGGATCAGCCCGTAGTCGCCACGGCCAGGGACTTCCATGCCCGATCACTGGCAGCCCTGCCCGACATGAACCTGCTGGCCGTGGACGAGGCAGGCCAGTTGTTGCAACTGACGCCCGGCGGCCTGCTGCACCGCATTGAGCTGCCGGAAGGAGCCGGCCAGGCCACGGACGTCGTTGCAGGCCGCCAGGGCCAAGCCTGGATTGGCACCAGCAATAACCGGCTGTACCGGCTCGACGCCGCAGGCCTGCGCCACGTGGGCAATACACCCCCATTCCGGAATGCCGTGGCCAGCGCTGGCGACGCGATACTGATCGCCAATGGCCGTAACGTATGGCTTGCTGGCGCATCGGGCAGGCTGCAAAGTGTGATCCATACGGAGCCTTACGGCGCATTCCACGACGCTTTATTGGGCTACGACCCCGATGCCGGCCTGCTCAGCCTCTCTGGCAGCCAGCTGCTGCGCACCTCTGCCGGCTTGCCCCAGCTCGGCGCCAGCCAAGGCATCTATCGCGTAGGCCGCCCCGACGGACTGAGCTACGACGAATTCTTCGGCAACGGCCTGCCCAGCGCCACCAAACACGCCTTGACCGGCGCCACGCTGGCGCGCTACGGCTATCAGGGCGGCTACCTCAGCAGCGTCAGCGACGCCTTTGGCAACACCGTGCAACTGCAGCGCCAGGGCGCGCGGCTGCTGCGCGTGGTGGGGCGCGACGGCCAAATCAGCACGCTGGACTACGACGCCCAGGGCCGTCTGACCCGCGTCAGCCTGCCCGGCGGCATCAGCCACCACATGCAGTACGACAGCCGCGGCCTGCTCACCGAATACCGCGACCCGCGCGGCGGCGTGGACCGCTTCAGCTACGACGCGCAAGGCAAGCTGCTGCGCAACGCCGCGCCCGACGGCAGCGGCTGGCAGCTCAGCCGCGCCGAGGACAACACCATCACCGCCACCACCGCCATGGGCCGCAGCAAAAGCGTGCGCCAACTGGTCAAAGGGCATATCACCGAGCAAACCCGCATTGGCTTTGATGGCCTGCGCTCGCACACCCGCATTGACACGATGCGGGGAAATTCTGAGCAGCAACACCCCGACGGCACGAGCATCCAGCGCCTGCGCACGCCAGACCCGATCTTCGGCAGCATTGCAGCCACGCAAAGCATCACCCTGCGCAATGACAACCTATACCTGAGCAGCCGACAGCGCCGCAGCGGCCAATGGAGCGCACAGCACTACAGCAGTTGGAACAACACCCACGAGCTCAACGGCGCCACCTGGCGCAGCCAGTTCAGCCATGCCGACATGCAACTGCGCCACACCGACGCCGACGGCCACAGCGCCAACATCGCCGTCAACGCCCAAATGCAGCCAGTGCACTGGTCTGCCGCCAGCGGCGCGCAAGCCACGCTGGGCTACGACAGCCGCGGCCAACTGGAGGACATCCGCCTCTTGGCCCCCGACGTGCCCGAACGCCACAGCCGCATCGCCTATCACCCGCTGGGCCAGCCCGGCGCAGGCCAGATCGCCCGCTTCACCAACGCCCTGGGCCAGACCACCCACTACCGCTACGACCCCGCTGGCCGCCCCGTGCAAACCACCCTGCCCGATGGCCGCAGCCTGCGCTACGACTGGGACGCCGCCGGCAACCTGCTGGGCCTGCACACCCCAGCGGGCAACCGCCACCAGTTCCACTACGACGGCGCCCAGCAAGTGCGCCGCTACGACGCCCCAGGCAGCGCCGCCGCCACCCACTGGCAATACGACGCCGAGCGCAAGCTCACCAGCGTGCGCCGCCCCGGCGGGCAAGACATCGGCCTGAGCTACGACAGCGCCGCGCGCCTCAGCCGCATCAGCACCGACGCCGACGCCACCACCCTGAGCTACAACGCCCTGGGCCAGCTCGCCAGCACCGGCAACGCCACCCAGCGCATCGCCTACGAGCGCAGCAATGGCCTGATCACCAGCGAGCACTGGGACGGCGCCATCCAGGCCCAGCTCGACACCCCCACCGACAGCCGCGGCCGCCCCACCGAAATCGGCCTGCGCGCGGGCGCCGAGCACATCCAGCTGCCGCTGCACTACAGCCCATCGGGGCGCCTGCAACGCATCGACCAAACCTGGCTGCACTACGGCGCGCACGGCCAGCCCGTAAGCCTGCATGGCCCCTGGGGCAGCATCACCCACCAATACAACAGCCTGGGCGAGAGCCTGCACACCCGGCACATCGCCAGCGCCAGCGCCAACGCCGCCATCCAACCCCAGGCCGAAGCCACCCGCCAGGCCCTGCTGGCCAGGCTGGGCGCGCTGCAAGCCGCGCTGGACGAGCGCATGCGGCAGATGAACACCTGCCGCCTGCGCGGCTGGCTGGTCTATGGCCTGGGCCCCAGCATGGAAATCGAAGAATGGCACTGGAAATACGACCACAACGGCATGGACGAGGCCGACCGCCAGGCACTGATCGCCCAATACGGCCCCGCCCAATACCGCGATCCCGACTACTGCCTGGATGTCGTCAAGCGCCGCATCGAGCATCTGCACTACCTCGCCCAAGCCCCGCTCTCGTCCTACGGCTGGGGCGATCAGCTCGCCAGCGAGCTGCCCCTCTTGCAGCAAGCCACCGCAGGCGGCGCTGCGGGCGTTGCCAGCCTGAGCTACAGCAACGATGCCGCCGATCTGCTCACCGATACCACCAGCTACAACAGCCCCGCCATTGAGGCCCATTACCAGGCTTTGCAGCAACTGCTCCAGCAGTTGCAGGCCAACCAGCTGCACTGGGCCATCCCCGCCGAATACCAATACCAGCGCGACGATCTGGGCCGCATCAGCAGCCAGCGCGAACGCCTGCTCGACCAGCAGCGCCAACACCAATACGAATACGACAGCAGCGGCCGCCTGCTGGCCCACACCCTGGACGGCCAGCGCACAGAGTGGGCCTACGACGCCAACGGCAACCGCACCCACGAAAACGGCCAGCCCATTGCCAGCTACGACGCGCAAGACCGGCTGCTCACCTGGAAAACCAGCACTACAGCTACAACCCAGCGGGCGAGCTTCAAGCCAAAACCAACGCCGCAGGCCAGACCCGCTACGACTACGACGCCCTGGGCAACCTGCGCCAGGTGCTGCTGCCTGGCGGCCAGCGCATCGACTACGACATCGACCCCCTGAACCGCCGCATCGGCAAGCGCAAGAACGGCCAGCTGCAATACCGCCTGATCTACCTGGACGACCTGCGCCCCCTGGCCGAACTGGACGCCCAGGGCCAGATTCGCAGCCTGTTCATCTACGCCGGCCAGGCCAACGCCCCCACCCTGATGCTCAGGGAAGGCAAAACCTGGCGTCTGATCGCCGACCACCTGGGCAGCATCCGCCTGGTCATCGACGCCGAGACCGGCCAAATCGGCCAACGCCTCGACTACGACGCCTGGGGCCAGATCACCCACGACAGCCAGCCGGGCTTCCAGCCCTTTGGGTTTGCCGGTGGCCTGTACGACCCAGACACCCAACTGACCCGCTTTGGCGCCAGAGACTACGATGCCGAGACGGGCAGGTGGACGGCCAAGGATCCCATTCTGTTCGATGGTGGGGATTCCAACCTCTATGGGTATGTGTTGCAGGATCCGGTGAATTTTGTGGATCCGGAGGGCTTGGAAAGGTTTGGTGGCTCTGTGCCAAAAAAATATCAAAGACGCAGTAATTTAAGAGGCTTGTTTTTGCTTTTTTGAAAACGTTCGGTGCGGGGGCTTGAGGTAGAAGAGTGCATGTCGAAGGGCTGAGTGATGCACTTGCTCGTTTGGAGAGCTTCCAAGATGTTGGTTTCGATTTGCATCAGGGTTTTAAACAGGCCTTGAAGCCGGGGGACGGTGGCAGGGCCTTCAGCGCATGCCGATGGGCAGCTCCTGGCCTGGCAGGTGGTAGGTACTGTGCAGCTCGTCCTCGGGCAGCAGGCTGTTCCAGGCCGTGGGCAGGAAGGATT
>JAUMYI010000169.1 GCA_030528705.1 Comamonadaceae bacterium
TGGTGTCAAACACCTGCGCCATCTGCGCTTGCGACAGCCACACCGTCTCCTGCCCAAAGCGCACTTCCACTTGCGCCTGGCCGTCGGCGCCACGGTAGATTTCGATCGGATGTTTCATGTGTTTTCCTTGTTCAATATCAATAGACCCTGTTCAACGGGCCTTGTTCTATTTCTCCTGCTTCTTCAACAGCCGCGATGCCAGGCCCAGATACAGCAGGCCAAACAGCGCCAGCATGGCGTATTCGCTGCCAAAGCTGCCCAGCCCCAGCCCTTTGGCAAAGCCGCCGCTGCTGATGCGCTGAAACCACGCGGCCGGAAAGCCCACGCCAATGGCGTAGGCGCTGCCCTCCATGCTCGAAAGCGGATGGATGATGCCGGAGAAGTTCAGCGTGGGAATCATGGTGCCCAGCGCGGCGATGAAGAAGGCCGCCGTTTGCGAGCGCGTGAAGGACGACACCAGCAGCCCCAGCCCCGTGGAGGCCCCCACCAGCAACAGCGCGCCCAGCAGCAGCGCCAAGAAAGAGCCTTTGAGCGGCACGCCGAACCAGAACACCACCATCGCCGTCAACATCACGAAGTTGAGCAGCCCCATCGCCAGATAGGGCAGTTGCTTGCCCAGCAGGTATTGCGCCACCGTGGCGGGCGAGGCGTACAGATTGGCGATGGAGCCGATTTCGCGCTCGCGCACCACGGCCAGCGCCGTCATGATGGCCGGAATCATCACCAGCACCAGCACCAGGATGTTGGGCACCACGCCGTGGGTGCTTTTGAAATCGGGGTTGTACACAAAGCGCGGCTCCAGCACGGCCAGCGTGGGCAGTTCGATGCCACGCTCGGCCAGCAGATCGCGCTGGTAACGCTCCAGCAGGGCGGCGGCATAGCCCGCGGCGGTGTTGGCGTTGAAGGGGTCGGTGCCGTCGATGTAGAGCGCAATTTGCGGCTGGCGGCCCAGGGCCAGATCGCGGCCAAATCCGGGGGGCAGTTCCAGCACCAGATCGGCCTGCCGGTTTTGCAGGGCGGCTGCGATGCCCGCTGGTGATGCCTGAAGCGGGATGGGCGGGCCTTCTGCAAAATAGGCCGAGCCGCGAAACGATTCGGCCAGGCGGCGGCTGGCGGCGCTTTGGTCGCGATCAAGCAGGCTCAGGCGCAGATCGCTCACGTCGTAAGAAATGCTCCAGCCCACGGCTGCGAGCATGATGAGCGGCCCCATCACGGCAAAGAACAGGCGGATGGGGTCGCGCAGCAACTCCTTGGCTTCGCGCAAGGCAAAAGTCCAGACGGTGGCCAAGCCTTCGCGCAGGCGGTGCTTGCGAACGTGATTGCGGACGTGATCGCGAGAGGGAGCGCAGGTGGGGTCGGCAACAGGCAGGGCTTCAACCCGCCTTGCAGGCCGTGCCGCTTCAGCCAGCGCAGCACTGGGGCCCTGCCCGCTGGCGGATGCTGCCCCCTCGCGCTGCACAGCGCCTGCATTCGCAGCGCCTGCGCTTTCTGCGACAGGGTGGGCAGGCAGCGCCTTTTCTGTGCAGGGGGCCTGGCCCGCGTTGGCGTTGGCGTTGGCGTTGGCGTTGGCGCTGGCGCTGGCCTCTGAAGCTTCGGTTGACAAGACCGATGGATGCCCGCCCCACGCAGCGCCTGGCAGCGCGTCTGTTTCATCGGCCCCCAGCTCGGCGCTCATCTCGGCAGCTTCGCGCGCGGCGTCTTGCTGCAAGAAGTGGATGAAGGCTTCTTCGGTATTGGCTTGCCCGCTTTGCGCCAGCACCTCGGCCGGGGTGCCCATCACCAGCACGCGCCCGCGGTTCATGAGCGACATGCGGTCGCAGCGTTCCACCTCGTTCATGAAGTGGGTGGAAACGAAGATCGTCATGCGCTCTTGGCGCGACAGCCGCAGCAGCATGCGCCAGAACAGGTCGCGCGCGGCGGGGTCCACGCCCGAAGTGGGCTCGTCCAGAATCAGCACCTCGGGCCGGTGCAGGCAGGCCGCGGCCAATTGCAAGCGCTGGCGCATGCCCAGCGGCAGGGCCTCGGGCCTGGTGTCGGCCACATGCTGCAAATCGAACTGTTGCAGCGCATCGCGCACGGCTGGCGCGCCCGCCGCGCCCATTTGATACAGGCGCGCGTGCAGTTGCAGGTTCTGGCGCACGGTCAGCTCTTCGTAGAGCGAAAACGCCTGCGACATATAGCCCACGCGCAGGCGGCTGCTGCGGTCGCTGGCATCCACCGGGCGGCCCAGCAAGCGGGCGCTGCCCGCGCTGGCATCGAGCAGGCCCGTGAGCATTTTCATGGTGGTGGATTTGCCGCAGCCATTGGCCCCGAGGAAGCCGAAAATCTCGCCCTTTTCGATGCGAAAGCTCACGTTCTCCACCGCCGTGAAGCGGCCAAAGCGTTTGGTCAGCCCCTGCGCTTCAATCGCAGGCGGCGAGTGCGGATCGGGCACGAAGGGCGTGATGTGCAGGCTGCCCACGCCCTGGCGTTTTTCGGGCGGCAGCATGGCGATGTAGGCGGCTTCAAGCGTGGTGGCGCCGTGGGCGGCCATCACTTCGCGCGTGGGGCAGTTGGCGAGCAAGCGGCCCGCGTCCATCGCCAGCAGGTGTTCGAACTGCTCGGCCTCGTCGATGTAGGCGGTGGCGACGATCACCGTCATCTGCGGCGTTTGCGCGCGCAGGCTGCGCACCAGCGCCCAGAACTGGCGGCGCGAAAGCGGGTCCACTCCCGTGGTGGGCTCATCCAGAATCAGCAGCTCGGGCGCATGCACCAGCGCGCAGCACAGGCTGAGCTTTTGCTTCATGCCGCCCGAGAGCTTGCCCGCCGCCCGAGCGGCAAAGGGCGCCAGCCCCGTGGCTGCCAACAGGTGCCGGATGCGCGCCGCGCGCTCGGTCGCGTTCAGGCCGAACAGGCGCGCATGAAAGTCCACGTTTTCGCGCACGCTCAGCGTGGGGTAGAGGTTTTTGCCCAGGCCCTGCGGCATGTAGGCGATGCGGTGCGCCAGCCGCTGGCGCGTGCGCGGATCGGCCATGTCGCCGCCCAGCACCTGCACCGTGCCGCTCTGGATGCGGCGCACGCCTGCCATCAACCCCAGCAGCGTGGATTTGCCCACGCCATCCGGCCCGATCAGGCCCACCGTGGCCCCGCGCGGAATGGTGAGCGACACCGCATCCAGCGCCAGCGTGGGGCCGTAGCGGTGAGAGACGGCTTGGACAACAAGCGCCGCTGCGTGCTGGGCATGGGCATGCCCGCTGGCGTTTGCGTGTACGCCACCCGATGCAAGCTCCTCAACCTGATCGGAGCCATCCAGCGGCTGCGCCGAACGAGCAGTCTCTGCGGGATTCATTCTGCGCTCCACCCCCCGCCCAGCGCCTTGTACAAGGCCACGGCGGCCTGGGCTTGGGCCAGGCGCGATTGCGTCAGTTGGCTGTGCAGATCGGCTTCGTTCAGGCGGGCGCGCAGGGCCTCGTCCAGCGTGTGCTGGCCGTGGCGAAACAGTTGCTCGGCCACGCGCACCTGTTGCAGCGCCTGCCGGTGGGCGCTGGCGAGCCGCGCGTTTTGCTGCAACAAGGCCGAGTGGGCCTGGTAGGCGCTATCGACTTCGCCCAGCGCGCGCAGCAGGGCTTGGTCGTATTGCAGCAGGGCGGTTTGCAGGCGCGCATCGGCCGCGGCGATGTTGGCCTGAATGCGCCCGTTGGTGAACAGCGGCACTTGCAGCCCCAGGCTCAGCAAGCTGCCCCAGCCTTTCAGGTCGGTGGCGCTGTCCACGCCGATGCGGCCCTGGCCCAGAAATTCGATCGAAAAGCGCGGCAGCAAATCAGCCTGGGCGCTGGCGAGTTTGGCCGCATGGGCCTGCACCTGGGCGGCGTGCGCGCGCAGATCGGGGCGGCGTTCGAGCAGGCCCTGTGGCGTTTGCCCAGCGGGTGCGGCGGCTTGCACGGCCAGCACGTCCACGCCGCTGTCGGGCAGGCGAAAGCCCTGCGGCGTTTGCCCGGCCAGCACGGCGATGCTGCGCACCTGCGCGGCGTATTCGGCCCCGATGGCGCTGTGGCGGGCTTGCGCAGCGGCCAACTGCGTGCGCACTTGCTGCACGGGGTAGGCATTGATCTGCCCGGCCTGAAAGCGCCCTTGCACGTATTGCAGCAGGCGTTGCAGCGCGGCGATGTGGCGTTGGGCGCTGTGCAGGCGGCTTTGCGCGGCGCGGGCCTGAAAGTAGTGTTCGGCCATGCTGGCGGCCAGCAGCAGTTGCGCGCCGTGCAATTGCTCTTGCACGCCCAGGGCGGCGTGGCGGGCGGCGTCGGCATCGCTGCGCTTGTGGCCGAAAAAGTCAGGCTCCCACGAGGCGGTGAGGCCCCCCGTGAGGCCGCTGCCTTGCAGCTTGAAGCTGTCTTGCCCCAGGCCAGCCGCCGCAGGCAGGTGCTGCAAGGCCGCGCGGCTGGATTCGCTCAGCGGGTTGCCGATGCGCCCTTCCAGATGGGCCAGCCGGGCATTGGCGCCCACCACGGGGCCCTGGTCGGCCGTGGCCAGGCGGCTGTGGGCGCGCGCTTCTTGCAAGCGGCTGCGGGCGATGCGCACATCGTGCCCGTGCTGCAAGCCTTGCTCGATCAATTGGCTCAGCACCGGGTCGTGCCACTGCTGCCACCAGCGGCTGATGTCCAAGGCCGCTTCGCGGCTGGCGGCAGCGGCTGGCGGCGCTTGCTCGAACGCCTGCGGCAAGGCCACCTGGCTGCGCAAGTCCACCCGGGTGCCGCTGCAAGCGGCCAGCGCCAGTGCGATGGTGCTGAGCAGCACGCTGGCGATCCCTGTATGTGATGGCGTTTTCATGCGCATGATCTGGCCCCCTTCATTGCGGCAGCTTCACGGCCAGATGCGCGGGCCAGGGCTGTGCGGCATCGGTGCGCACATAGCCGCTGCCCGTCATGCCGCCTTTGAGCCAGCCCG
>JAUMYI010000170.1 GCA_030528705.1 Comamonadaceae bacterium
TGTCGTAAAAGTTCCTTGCTGGGCAAACATTTCTTTGCCCGTTGTCACCAGCCCCCGCCCACCCGGCCACGCCTTGCGCGTTGCCGGGTTTTTGCGTTGGCGCTTTTCGGCGCTTTGCCCAGCGCCCAGGCCAGCGGCCCTGCGCTGGTTGAACTGCGGGGCAGCCCCCGTTCCTTACGAAAGAGTGAGATCGCCCCATGCCTGAGCAGCACACCATCCCCATTGCATCCGTTGCAGAGCGCCTGCTTCGACATTGCCAGCACGGGCGCGCTGCCATGGCAGCACTGGCCTTGGCAGCCGCCGCCGCGCCTGCGCTGGCGATCTGCTCCATCAACGGCAAGCCAGGGCACTTTGAGCCCGTGCCCGGCAGCAACGGCGCCGAAATCAAGGACACGGCCACCGGCCTGATCTGGCGGCGCTGCAGCGAGGGCCAGAGCTGGGATGGCTCGTCTTGTGTCGGCACCTTCAGCCGGATGACCTACGACGAAGCCATGGCCCATGCCGAAGGGCAGCCAGACGGGCGCTTGCCCAACCTGAAAGAGCTGCAGACTCTGGTGAGCCGAGATTGCGCAAACCCAGCCATTGACACGGACGCATTTCCGAACACGCCCGGCACGTGGTATTGGACGAGAACGCCCCATTCCGGCAGCTCTGCCGATGCCTGGATCGTGGGCTTCTCCGAAAGCGGCTTTGCCGATTACTACTATCAGAACTTCCGTGGCGCGGTGCGTCTGGTGCGCACCGGCCAGTGATGTGGGGGGGCGGCTTGGCCGCCCTCGTTGTTGTCGCCGTGGCCGGCGCTGTAGCGCGTGCAGCCGGGGCATGGCGCGCCTTGGCGCCTTGCCTACAATGGCCGCCTGCATGCTGCCGCTTGCCAGGCGGCATTTTTTTGATCTTTTTTCGCGCCGCATTGCACTGGGGCGCTGCTCTTGTGTCTCTCTTCAAAGCTGCTTCCACGGTGTCCTTGCTGACGCTGGCCTCGCGCGTGACCGGGCTGGTGCGCGATCTGTTGATGGCCGCCGTCTTTGGCGCCAACGCCCTGACCGATGCCTTCAACGTGGCATTTCGCATTCCCAATTTGTTCCGGCGCCTGTTTGCCGAAGGGGCCTTCAGCCAGGCCTTCGTGCCGGTACTGGCGGCCACGCGGGCGCAGCAAGGCGATGCGGCCACGCAGCAGCTGATCGACCGCGTGGCCACGGCGCTGCTGTGGGCGCTGCTGTTGTTCAGCGCCCTGGGCGTGTTGGCTGCGCCGCTGCTGGTGTGGCTGCTGGCCAGCGGCCTGCAGCAGGATGGCAGCTTCGAGGCCGCCGTGCGCATGACGCGCTGGATGTTCCCCTACATCGCCTGCATGTCGCTGGTGGCGCTGTCGGCGGGCATTCTCAACACCTGGAAACGCTATGCCGTGCCGGCGGCCACGCCGGTGTTGCTCAATCTGTGCATGATCGCCGCCGCGCTGGGGCTGGCGCCGGCCTTTGCGCGCGCGGGCATCGAGCCGATCTATGCCATGGCCGCAGGCGTCATGGCCGGTGGGCTGCTGCAGCTGGGCATCCAGGTGCCGGCCTTGCTGCGCATGGGCTTGCTGCCGCGCCTGGCGTTCAGGCCGGCGGGCATTGCCCAGGCCTGGCGCGACAGCGGCGTGCGGCGCATTCTGGCGCTGATGGGCCCGGCGCTGCTGGGCGTGGGCGTGGCGCAGATTTCGCTGATGATCAACACGCAGATCGCCTCCTACCTGCAGGCCGGCAGCGTGACCTGGCTGTTCTATGCCGATCGCCTGATGGAGTTCCCCACGGCCTTGCTGGGCGTGGCGCTGGGCGTGGTGCTGACGCCGCGCCTGGCTGCCGCCCAGGCTGCCGGTGATGGCGCGCAGTACTCGGCCATGCTCGACTGGGGGCTGCGCATGGTGGTGGCGCTGGCGCTGCCCTGTGCCGTGGGCCTGCTGTGCTTTGCCACGCCGCTGGTGGCCAGCCTGTTTCACTACGGCGCGCTGCGCGATGGCGATGTGCAGCAAATTGCACTGGCCCTGATGGGCTATGGCGCGGGTCTGCTGGGGCTGGTGGCGGTGAAGGTGCTGGCGCCGGGCTACTACGCCAGCCAGGACATGCGCACGCCAGTCAAGGTGGCGGTGGTGGTGCTGGTGCTGACGCAGTGCCTCAATGCAGCGCTGGTGCCGCAGCTGGCCCATGCCGGGCTGGCGCTGTCGATCGGCATCGGGGCGCTGTGCAATGCCCTGTGGCTGCTGCTGGGCCTGCGCCGCCGCGGCGCCTACCGCCCTGCGCCGGGCTGGTGGCGTTTTGGCGCCCAGGTGCTGGCGGGCCTGATTGCGCTGGCGCTGTTCTTGCTGTGGGCGGCGCAGTGGCAGGATTGGCTGGCGCTGCGCGCCGCGCCGTGGCTGCGCATTCTGCACCTGGGCTGGATGCTGCTGGCGGCCGTGGGCGTGTATTTCGGCGTGCTGTTGGCCAGCCGCTTTGACTGGCGCGCGCTGCTGCGCGGGCCGCGTCAGTGGGATTGAGGCGCGGCAGCCCAAGAGCTTGCCGCCAGGCTGCCGCAAGGGCCGCAGCGCGCCTGATGCGGCGCTCGGGTTTTGGCGCAGCCGGGCAAGTGCTGTTGCTACACTGGCTGGCCCCTGGTTCGTCTTGCCTGCCCACGCCAATGTCTTTCCTGAACCTGCTTCCCCCCACGCCGCTTGAGTACTTCGCCAGCCTGGTGCAGTCCGATCGGGACTTTCCGCTGCTGGAGGCCGCAGCAAGCCTGGCGCAAGACGAATACCCGGAGCTGGATTTGCAGCAGGTGCTCTCGGAGGTGGATCGCTTGCATGCACGCCTGCGCCAGCGTCAGGCCGGGCGCGGCATCACGGCCGGCTCGGTGCTCGAGCGCATCCAGGGCCTGAACCGCTTTTTCTACGGCGAGCTGGGCTTTGCCGTCAATCGCAACGATTACTACGACCCGGAAAACAGCTACCTGCACCAGGTGCTGCAATCGCGCCGGGGCATCCCGATTTCCATCGGCGTGCTGTGGCTGGAGTTGGCGCGCGGCCTGGGGCTGGATGCGCATGGCGTGTCCTTCCCTGGGCACTTCATGCTCAAGGTGCTGCTGCCGCAAGGGCAGGTGATACTGGACCCGCTCACGGGCCGGTCTTTTTCCAGCGAGGATTTGGCGCAGCAACTGCAGGGCCAGATCCCCAGACTGGCGCTCTACAGCGACGAGACCCTGCCGCTGGGCCTGTTTCTGCAAAGCGCCTCGCCGCGCGAGACGATTGCGCGCATGCTGCGCAATCTCAAGGAGATCTTCCGCGTCCAGGGCGATGCCCAGCGCGCGCTGGCCGTGCAGCAGCGCCTGGTCGTGCTGCTGCCGCAGGACTGGGGCGAGCTGCGCGATCGCGGCTGGGCCCACGATGCGCTGGGCCAGGCCCAGCCGGCCATTGCCGACTTGCAGGCCTATCTGGAGCGCAGCCCCCAGGCCCCCGACGCCCGGGAGGTCGCGCACAAGTTGCAGCAGTTGCGCGCGCAGACCTGAGAGGCCGTCCTCAAAAAACTCGCCCCGCGCTCATTGCCAGGATTGACCAGGATTGAGCGGCCTGTTGCCGCGCCGATAGTGCCGCGTTCTGCGCGGCGCGGCCCTCAAAGCCCTCTACACTTGCGCATGCTGTGATTCAACCCTGGAAGGAGGCATGCATGCGCATTGGTGTACCCCTGGAGACGGCCGCGGGCGAGACCCGGGTGGCAGCCACGCCCGAGACGGTCAAGAAGCTCGTGGCGCAAGGCCACGAGGTGCTGGTGCAATCGGAGGCCGGCCTGGCCGCAGCGGCCACGGATGAGGCTTACCGCAGTGCAGGCGCGCAAATCGTCGATGCCGCTGCGGCATTGGGGGCCGAGCTGGTGCTGAAGGTGCGCGCGCCCTCGGCGCAGGAGCTGCCGGCGCTGCAGCCCGGCGCGGTGCTGGTGGGCATGCTCAACCCCTTCGACGCCCAGGGCCTGCAGGCCCTGGCCGATGCGCGGCTGACGGCTTTTGCGCTGGAGGCCGCGCCGCGCACCACGCGCGCGCAAAGCATGGACGTGCTGTCCTCGCAGGCCAACATCGCCGGCTACAAGGCGGTGATCATGGCCGCCGATGCCTATCCGCGCTTTTTCCCCATGCTGATGACGGCCGCCGGCACCGTCAAGGCCGCCAAGGTGGTGGTGCTGGGCGTGGGCGTGGCCGGGCTGCAGGCCATTGCCACGGCCAAGCGCCTGGGCGCCACGATCGAGGCCAGCGACGTGCGCCCCAGCGTGAAGGAGCAGGTCGAGTCGCTGGGCGCGAAGTTCATCGACGTGCCCTATGAAACCGATGAGGAGCGCGAGGCCGCCGAAGGCGTGGGCGGTTATGCCCGGCCCATGCCGGCGAGCTGGCTGGAGCGCCAAAAGGCCGAGGTGGCCAAGCGCGTGGCCGCAGCCGACGTGGTCATCACCACGGCCCTGATCCCCGGCCGCGCCGCGCCCACGCTGGTGACCGAGGAGATGGTGCGCGCCATGAAGCCCGGCGCGGTGATCGTGGACATTGCCGCAGGCCGTGGCGAGGGCGGCGTGGGCGGCAACTGCCCGCTGACGCAGGCCGATGCCACCGTGGTGCGCCACGGCGTGACCATCATCGGCCAGACCAATCTGCCGGCGCTGGTGGCGGCTGACGCCTCGCAGCTGTATGCGCGCAACGTGCTCGACTTCCTCAAGCTCATCCTGCCCAAGGACGAGGGCCTGAAGATCGACACCGAGGACGACATCGTCGCCGCCTGCCTGGTGGCGCGCGATGGCCAGCTGCTGCGGCGCTGAGGCCCGCCGCCCCGCTTTGCATGAACCCACCGAGTCAAGGAGAGAAGGCATGGATTTCGTATCCCCGATCGTGAC
>JAUMYI010000171.1:0-1777 GCA_030528705.1 Comamonadaceae bacterium
CGCCCTTGTAGGGGCCGATGGCCATGCTGTGCTGGATGCGGTAGCCGCGGTTGACCTGCACCTTGCCCGCATCGTCCACCCAGCAGACGCGGAACATGATGATGCGCTCGGGCTCGGCCAGGCGCTCCAGCAGGTTGTGCTCGGCGTACTGCGGATGCTTGCTGATGAAGGGCCACAGGCTCTCGAACACTTCGGTGGCCGCCTGCTGGAACTCGGGCTGGCCGGGGTTGCGCTGGGCGATGTGATCGAGAAATTGCTGGAGGGACAGATCAGACATAGGTAGGGAAGTCCTGCAAAAAAAGAATCAAATGGAACGCGCTCTGCACGCCAGCTGCCACGGCTGCTGCGGCAGCCATGGGCTCTCAGGGCGCGGGCGGGTGGGTGCTGCACGCACGGCCTCGGGGCTGTATGACGCCATCTCCACGCACTTTGCCGCTGTGGTGCGAAGCCCCGTCGTGGGGGGATTCGCGCACACGCACACCTGGGCCACTGGCGGCGATCAGCGCCAGGGCCTCGATCCATCGGCCAGCAAGGATTTCAATCAGGCGCACGGCCAGCCTGTGCCGTGCACCACGCGAGGGGGGCAAATCAGACGCGCTTGCGGTATTCGCCGGTGCGCGTGTCGATCTCGATGCGATCGCCCTGGTTGACGAACAGCGGCACGGCCACTTCAAAGCCGGTGGCAATCTTCGAGGGCTTGAGCACCTTGCCCGAGGTATCGCCCTTGACGCCCGGCTCGGTCCAGGTGACCTCGCGCTCGACGCTGGTGGGCAGTTCCACCGAAATGGCCTTGCCGTCGTAGAACACCACCTCGGCGCTCATGCCGTCTTCCAGGTAATTGAGGGCGTCGCCCATGTTGGCGGCCTCGACCTCGTACTGGTTGTACTCGCTGTCCATCCATACGTACATCGGGTCGGCGAAGTAGGAGTAGGTGCACTCCTTCTTGTCGAGGATGACGTTGTCGATTTTGTCGTCGGCCTTGAACACCACCTCGGTGCCCATGTTCGACAGCAGCGCCTTGAGCTTCATGCGCACCGTTGCCGCGCCGCGCCCGCCGCGTGCGTATTCGGTCTTGAGGACGATCATCGGATCCTTGCCATGCATGATGACGTTGCCGGCGCGGATTTCTTGTGCGATTTTCATAAAAGGTAAGCGTTGTCTGGATCAAAGAAACCTGCTTGGCAGGGGCCTGCCATGGGTGCTGCAGTGCAAAAAAAAGCTGCGAGATCAAAGCCCGCAGCCCGCGCAACTGATAGAAAAAATCGCCACGACCAATGGACAGGCCCGCACAGGGCCGAGGGCGGATTTTATCCCAATCCCCATGGGGGCAGAAAAAACGTCAGCCCAGCGCAAGGCCTGCCGGCTGCCGCCGCAGCAGCAGCGGGCAACGCCATGCGTCTTCTGCGAGAATCGCGCGCCGTGAATTTCTCCTCCTTCATCCAGAACGCAGCGGTGATGGCGCTGCCGGTGCTGTTGGCCATCACCGTCCATGAGGCCGCGCACGGCTATGTGGCGCGGCGGCTGGGCGATCCCACGGCGGCCTTGCTTGGGCGCGTTACGCTCAATCCCCTCAAGCACATCGACCCCTTTGGCACGGTGCTGCTGCCCTTGCTGCTGCTGTTTGCCACGCAGGGCACGCTGATGTTCGGCTACGCCAAGCCTGTGCCGGTGAACACGCGCAAGCTGCGCAACCCGCGCTATGACATGGTCTGGGTGGCGCTGGCCGGGCCGCTGTCCAACTTGTTGCAGGCCGTGCTGTGGACGCTGCTGCTGGCCG
>JAUMYI010000171.1:1877-4858 GCA_030528705.1 Comamonadaceae bacterium
CCCAGCCCGGCGCCGAGCATTTCTTCTTCCTGGCCGACCTGCACAGCCTGATCAAGTCGCAAAACCCGGTGCAGACCCAGCAATCGACGCTGGAGATTGCCGCCACCTGGATTGCCTGCGGCCTGGACCCGCAGCAGGTGACCTTTTACCGCCAGAGCGACATCCCTGAAATCCCGCAGCTGAGCTGGCTGCTGACCTGCGTGACCGGCAAGGGCCTGCTCAACCGCGCCCATGCCTACAAGGCCGCAGTGGACAAGAACACCGAGGCGGGCATGGACCCTGACGCCGAGGTCACCGCCGGGCTGTTCATGTACCCGGTGCTCATGGCCGCCGACATCATGATGTTCAAGGCGCACAAAGTGCCCGTGGGGCGCGATCAGGTGCAGCACATCGAGATGGCGCGCGACATGGCCGCCAGCTTCAACCACATCTACGGCCACGGCCAGGAGCTGCTGGTGCCGCCCGAGGCGCTGGTGGACGAGCAGGTCGCCACGCTGCCCGGCCTGGACGGGCGCAAGATGAGCAAAAGCTACGGCAACACCATCGCCTTGTTCACGCCGCGCGAGCAGCTGCGCAAGCTCATCATGGGCATTGCCACCGATTCGCGCGCGCCGGGCGAGCCCAAGGACAGCGAAGGCTCGGCCATCTTCCAGATTTACCAGGCCTTTGCCAGCGCGCAGCAGAGCCAGGCCATGCGCCAAGCCTTTGCCCAAGGCATCGCCTGGGGCGAGGCCAAGCAGCAGCTCTTTGAGCTGATCGACGCCGAGATCGCCCCCATGCGCGCGCAGTTCGATGCCCTGATGGCCGACCCGGCGCGCATCGAGGCCATCTTGCAGCGCGGCGCCGAAAAAGCCCGCGCCGAGGCCGCGCCCTATCTGACCGAGCTCAAGCGCGCCGTGGGCCTGTGCGATTTGCGTCAGCCGCTGGCCCGGCCCACCGCCCAGCATGCCGCCGCGGCCCAAGCCCTGCCGCAGATCAAGCAATACCGCGAAGTCGACGGCCAGTTCTACTTCAAGCTCACCACCGCCCGCGGCGCGCTGCTGCTGCAAAGCCTGGCCTACGCCAGCGGGCGCGAGGCCGGCCAGGCCGTGCAGCAACTCAAGAGCCAGGGGGCCGCCGCGCTGGACGCGCTGGCTGCGCAGCTGCAACCCTTCACGCGCGACGCGGCGCTGGAGCAGGCGCTGCAGGCACTGGTGCAGGCGCAGCAGGCATGAGGGCAGGCTGCCCGAGTCCCTGCGCACAATCTCTGCGAGCTGGCACAAGCCAGGCCAGCGCCGCTGCCATCTCTTCCCGCCAACTTCAACGCCCTTGACCAATGCCCGACAGCGCCGAGCACCTGCAAAGCCATTTCAGCACCCGCCACTTCCGTGATGCGCTGGGCAGCTTTGCCAGCGGCGTGACCATCGTCACCACGCTGGACGCCCAGGGCCAGCCTGCGGGCCTGACGGTCAGCTCCTTCGCCTCGGTGTCGCTGGAGCCGCCGCTAGTGCTGTGGAGCCTGCTCAATGCCTCCAGCCACCTGCAGGACTTTCTGCACTGCCAGCACTTTGCCATCAACGTGCTGGCCGCCGACCAGCTGCTGCTGGCGCAGCGCTTTGCCACGCCGGGGCTGGACCGCTTTCGCAAGCTGCGCACCGTCAGCGCCGCCAGCGGCGTGCCGCTGCTGCCCGGCGCGCTGGCCTGGTTCGAATGCCGCCGCCACGCCCAGCACCTGGCCGGCGACCACACCATCTTCATCGGCCAGGTCGAGCGCGTGGGCTACCGCGGCGCCTGGCCGCGCGAGCTGCCAGGCGCTGAGCCGGCCCAGTGCCCACAGGCCCTGGCGCCGCTGCTCTACCACCGTGGCATCTTGCACCAAGGCACGCTGCCCATGCCCGCCGCAGCGCAGGGCCAGCAGGCGGGCGGAAGCTGAAGCCAGCTGCTGGAAGTCCTCCCGACTGGCTCATGGAGAAGTCCGCTGCACAGTCATCATCAGCACGGTGGCAAGAGCCCCGGTCAAGCCGCAGGCGCGGCCCGCTTGCCGCCTTTGCAAGAAGCGCCGCCCGCGCGTCGCTACGAGCGCAAGGCCGCCGGTGAGTTGCCGAGCCTGGACGCCAAGAAGCTGGCGCGCTTTGACCAGCCCAGCCATTGCGTCACCAGTGACTGCCGCCGCCACACTCCCGGTGCGGGCTGGCAGGCATGGCATGTGGCCACCGATGAGCACTCGCGCGTGGCCTTCAGCCTTGTGTCGCCCGATGAAACTGCCAACTGTGCCTGTAGCCACTTGCTGGCGGCGCTGCGTTACTACGCTCTAAACAGGTTCTTACTCCAGCTCGGCGATCAGCTCGACTTCGACGCAGGCGCCCATGGGCAGTTGCGCCACGCCGAAGGCGCTGCGTGCATGCACGCCCTTGTCGCCCAGCACTTCGACCAGCAGCTCGCTCACGCCGTTGGTGACCAGGTGGTGCTCGGTGTAATCGGGCGCGGAGTTGACCAGGCTGAGGACTTTGACGACGCGCTTGACGCGCTCCAGATCACCGCCTGCGGCGGCCTGCAAGGTCGCCAGCAGATCAATGCCCACGGCACGCGCGGCGATCTTGCCTTCTTCGGTGCTCATGTTCTTGCCCAGTTGGCCGACCCAGGCCTTGCCGTCTTTTTTGGCGATGTGGCCACTGAGGAAAACCTGCTTGCCGCTTTGGGCGTACATCACATACGCTGCCACCGGGGTGGCAACGGCGGGCAGCTCGATGTTCAGGGCTTGGAGCTTGGCGTAGATTCCCATGATTTGGACCTTTCTGTTGGTTGAGTGCCTGTGGAGCCGCAGCGGGCATGGCTAGGGGGTGTTGAGATTGAGGGCAATGCTGAACAAGCCCCCGCGCACGGCGCATCCCTGTCTGGGGCGGTCTGCTGCGCAAGCAAGTCCTCGCAATAGCACAAGCTATTGCTATGGTCTGCGCCTTGCATCCCATCCCCACGCAGGGCGCGTTGCACTGCGGAGACTT
>JAUMYI010000172.1:0-1390 GCA_030528705.1 Comamonadaceae bacterium
CTTGCAGCCCACCGGGCTGCGGCGGCAACGGCGCCTTGCACTGCACACGCCGGGGTGCTCTCGCGGGGGGGCGAAAAGTGCATAACACGCTCTAATGCTAATATCCGCGCTTTGCGCGCAGGCGGGCAGGGCAACCTGTTCTGGCTTGCGCTTGATGCGTTTGAAGTGGGCAAATCATGGGCAAGACATCGCTGGACAAGGGCAAGATCAAGTTTCTGTTGCTGGAGGGCATTCACCCCTCGGCCGTGGATGTGCTCAGGCAGGCCGGCTACGACAATGTGGAGACGCTCTCCAGCGCGCTGCAAGGCGATGAGCTCAAGGAGAAGATTGCCGATGTGCATTTCCTGGGCATTCGCTCGCGCACGCAGTTGACGGCCGATGCGCTGGCCGCGGCCAACAAGCTGGTGGCCGTGGGGGCGTTTTGCATCGGCACGAACCAGATCGACCTGCAGGCGGCGCGGCAAAAAGGGGTGGCGGTGTTCAACGCGCCCTATTCGAATACGCGCTCGGTGGCCGAGCTGGTGCTGGGCGAGCTGATTTTGCTGCTGCGCGGCATCCCGCAGAAGAATGCCGTGGCGCACCGCGGCGGCTGGCTCAAGTCGGCCGCCAACTCCTATGAGACGCGCGGCAAGACGCTGGGCATCGTCGGCTATGGCTCCATCGGCTCGCAGCTTTCGGTGCTGGCCGAGTCGCTGGGCATGCACGTGATCTTCTACGACGCCATCACCAAGCTGCCGCTGGGCAATGCGCAGCAGGTGGGCAGCCTCAAGGAGCTGCTCGAGTGCAGCGACGTGGTGACGCTGCACGTGCCCGAGCTGCCCTCGACCAAGTGGATGATTGGCGCCAAGGAGCTGGCGGCGATGAAGGACGGCGCCATCTTGATCAATGCCTCGCGCGGCACGGTGGTGGAGATCGAGCCGCTGGCCGAGGCGCTCAAAAGCAAGAAGCTGCTGGGCGCGGCCATTGACGTGTTCCCGGTCGAGCCCAAGTCCAATCAGGACGAGTTCGTCTCCCCGCTGCGCGGCATGGACAACGTCATCATCACGCCGCACATCGGCGGCTCGACCATGGAGGCGCAGGCCAACATCGGCCTGGAAGTGGCGGAAAAGCTGGTGCGCTATTCGGACAACGGCACCACCACCACCTCGGTGAATTTCCCCGAGGCGGCGCTGCCGGCGCACGCCGGGCGCGACCGCATCTTGCACATCCACAAGAACGTGCCAGGCGTGATGTCGGCCATCAACCAGATCTTCTCCGACGCCCAGTTGAACGTGGCGGCGCAGTACCTGCAAACCGACGAGGCCATCGGCTACGTGGTGATCGACACCGAGCCGGGCGGCGCCAGCAAGGTGCTGGAGCCGCTGCGCCGCGTGCCGGGCACGATTCGCGC
>JAUMYI010000172.1:1490-4855 GCA_030528705.1 Comamonadaceae bacterium
TCAGCTCAGGTGCACGCGCGCGAACTTGCGCTTGCCCACCTGCACCACGTAGCTGCCGGCCGTGAGCTTGAGGCCGCGATCGCCGACGGTGCTGCCGTCCACGCGCACGCCGTGGCCATCAATCAGGCGGTTGGCCTCGCCGGTGGAGGCCGTCAGCCCGGCGGACTTGAGGATGTGCCCGATGCCCAGTGGCGCGCCGCTGAGTTGCACTTCGGGGATGTCCTCGGGCACGCCGCCCTTGCTGCGGTTGATGAAGTCCTGCTCGGCGGCCTCGGCGGCGGTGGCGCTGTGAAAGCGCGCGGTGATTTCCTTGGCCAGCAGCACCTTGGCATCCTTGGGGTTGCGCCCTTGCGCGACCTCCTTGCGCAGGGCGTCGATCTCGGCCAGCGAGCGAAACGACAGCAGCGTGTACCAGTCCCACATCAGCTCGTCGGAGATGGACAGCACCTTGGCAAACATGGTGTTGGCGTCTTCGGTGATGCCGATGTAGTTGTTCTTGGACTTGGACATCTTGTCCACGCCATCGAGGCCCACCAGCAGCGGCATGGTCAGCACGCATTGCGGCTCCTGGCCGTATTCCTGTTGCAGATGGCGGCCCATGAGCAGGTTGAACTTCTGGTCGGTGCCGCCCAGCTCCAGATCGGCCTTGAGCGCCACGGAGTCGTAGCCCTGCATCAGCGGGTAGAGAAATTCATGGATGCTGATGGACTGGCCGCCATGAAAGCGTTTGTGAAAATCGTCGCGCTCCATCATGCGCGCCACGGTGTACTTGGAGGCCAGCGCAATCATGTCCGCAGCGCCCAGGCCGTTGCTCCATTCGCTGTTGTAGCGGATCTCGGTCTTGTCCGGATCCAGCACCAGGCTGGCCTGGGTGTAGTAGGTCTGGGCGTTGGCCTTGATCTGCTCTTCGGTCAGCGGCGGGCGGGTGCTGTTGCGCCCGGAAGGATCGCCAATGCGGCCGGTGAAGTCGCCGATCAGAAAAATCACCTGGTGCCCCAGGTCCTGCAACTGGCGCATCTTGTTGAGCACCACGGTGTGGCCCAGGTGGATGTCCGGGGCGGTGGGGTCCAGCCCCAGCTTGATGCGCAGCGGCTGGCCGCTGGCCTCGGCGCGTTGCAGCTTGGCGATCCAGTCGGCCTGCGGCAGCAATTCCTCTGCGCCGCGCAGGCTGATGGCCAGGGCCTGCTGCACGGCGGCGCTGGGCGGCTGCGAGGGCTGGGGGCTGGGGGAAGCAATAGTTGACATGAGAATAAAAGTAAATCCGCTTGGTAAAACGGGCAATCCCGCTATACTGCCCTGTGTTTTTGCGAGCTTATTGTATGGAAGCTCAGGCAGCAAATGAACTTTTCCAGGCGTTGCCGGTCTGCGCTTGCGTGCCATTGGCCGCATTTTTTTGAATCTTCTCCCAAGTTTTTCCAAGCCTGCTTTGTGCCGCATGCACGGCTGATGCATCGGCTCGGGTGGTTGCAACCGCTTTGAGCCCTTGCGTGGCATGTGCGGCGGCGCGTTCTTTTGCATGCGTCTGGGGCCAAGGCCCGGGCTTTTGAACAGGTTCTCAGGCCCGGTGCGCGCGCAGCCGTTAGTTGCTGCTGGCGCTCTGGGCCGCTTGTGCGGGGCGCTTTGCGCACTCGCGTAGCCGCATGCAAAAGGATGGCGGGCTTGTTTTTGTGTCAGGACAGTCCCTTGAACTCCGAGCAGTCAGCCTTCCCGCCCCCTGTTTCTCAAGACGCTGCGCCGACTTTCTCTGAAGCGCCGCCGCCCCAGCCAGTCCCTGAGGCCCAGGACGGGGCGGCGCCCTCGCCTGTGCGCAGCCCTGCGGGCAAGCGCCTGATGGCGGCATTGAGCGCATTGCTGCTGCTGGGCGGCGGCGGCGCTTTTGCCGTGGCCAATTTGCAGGGCGAACAGGAATTGATTTTTCCGCGCCTGGCGCAGTACGAGGTGCCATCGCTGCTGGATGGGCAGAACATCGACAGCCTGCTGGGCCAGAGCGATTTGCTGCTCTACCGCAGCGAGCGCCTGCGCGCCAACGACACGGCCGAGGGCCTGCTGCAGCGCCTGGGCGTGAGCGATCCGGCAGCGGCGGCCTTTTTGCGCCGCAATGCCCTGGCGCACAAGAATCTGTGGGGCCGCCACGGCCGCTTCGTCACCGCCGAGGTCAATGCCAACCACGAGCTCGAACGCCTGACGGCGCGCTGGGTCAACGACGACAGCGGCTTCTTCCAGCGCCTGGTGGTGCAGCGCGGCACCGATGGCGAAACCTTCTCGGCCGAGCTGGATCGCGGCGAGCTGACCAAGAGCACCCGCCTGGCCAGCGGCGTGATCCGCAGCTCGCTGTTTGCGGCCACCGACGAGGCCAATCTGCCCGACCCGGTGGCTGTGCAGATCGCCGAGATGTTCTCCGCCGAGGTGAACTTCCACAAGGATTTGCGCAAGGGCGATACCTTCACGGTGGTCTACGAAACCTTGGAGGCCGATGGCGAGCCGCTGCGCAGCGGCCGCGTGCTCAGCGCCGAGTTCGTCAACAAGGGCAAGGCCCATCAGGCGTTGTGGTTCCAGGAGAATGAGCACGACAAGGGCGCGTACTACGCGCTCGACGGCTCCAATCTGCGCCGCGCCTTCCTGGCCTCGCCGCTGGAGTTCTCGCGCGTCTCCAGCAGCTTTGGCAGCCGCTTTCACCCGATCAAGAAAACCTGGCGCAACCACAACGGCATTGACTACGCGGCGCGCACCGGCACGCCCATTCGCACCATTGGCGATGGCGTGGTGCAGGAATCGACCTGGAGCAACAGCTACGGCAACGTGGTTTACATCGACCACGGCGAAGGCAAGGTCACGGTCTATGCGCACATGGACCGGCGCGACGTGAAAAAGGGCGACAAGGTCACGCAGGGCCAGTTCATCGGCACCGTGGGCTCGACCGGCATGTCCACCGGGCCGCACCTGCACTTTGAATTCCGCATCAACGGCGAATTCAAGGACCCGCAGATCATCGCCAAGGACAGCGCCGCCGCCGCGCCGATCGCCAAGGAAATCAAGCAGCGCTTCGATGCCCTGGCCGAGGCCGCGCGCATGCACTTCGAGCTCGCGCCGCTGATGACGCAGGCCAGCGCCGAGTGATCGGCACGGGCGGGCGAGGCATGTGCAGCGTTCGCGCCTTCTGCCTGAAATGGCAGCCACTTTGCTGACTCTGCGCCGACATGGCGGCGCTGCGCGCCCCTGAGCCCATGCGGTATCGCAGCCCGCAGGAATATGCGCATGACCGAACAAGCCGCAGCAGATCTTGCCAATGCGCAGTGGCAGCCCACCGCGCCGGCCTGCCCCTCGTGCCGCGAGCCCATGCAGGCGCTGCGCGTGCAGTCCCACCG
>JAUMYI010000173.1 GCA_030528705.1 Comamonadaceae bacterium
GCATCAAGACCATTTACTACATCCGCCTGCGCCAGATGGCGCTGGAGGGCACGGAGGTCGAGGGCTGCGTCTCCTGCACGCTGTAAGAACCTGTCCCAAGAACTTTGGGTTCTGACCATGCAAAAAGCGCCAGCGGCCTGTGCAGCCGCTGGCGCTTTTTGCATGGTGCCACAGGCCCGCACCGGGCCCGTGGCGCAGGCCGATCACGAGCGGATCAGGTGGTCAAAGGCGCTCAATGCGGCCTTGGCGCCCTCGCCAGCGGCGATGACGATTTGCTTGTAGGGCACGGTGGTGCAGTCGCCTGCGGCGAACACCCCGGGGACGCTGGTGCGGCCATGGGCATCGATGACGATCTCGCCCATGGGCGAGAGCTCCAGCGTGCCCTTGAGCCAGTCGGTATTGGGCAGCAGGCCGATCTGCACGAAGATGCCCTCCAGCGCCAGCGTGCTTTCGACGCCGCTCTCGCGGTTCTTGTACGTCAAAGCGTTGACCTTGCCGCCCTGGCCCTGCACCTGCGTGGTCTGGGCGTTGAGCAGCACATCGACGTTGGGCAGCGAGCGCAGCTTCTTCTGCAACACCTCGTCGGCGCGCAGCTGCGGGGCGAACTCCAGCAAGCTGACATGCTCGACGATGCCGGCCAGGTCAATGGCCGCCTCGACGCCGGAGTTGCCGCCGCCGATGACGGCGATGCGCTTGCCCTTGAACAGCGGGCCGTCGCAGTGCGGGCAGAAGGTCACGCCCTTGGTGCGGTACTCCTCCTCGCCGGGCACGCCCATGGCGCGCCAGCGCGCGCCGGTGCAGATGATGACGGTCTTGGCCTGCAGGCGCGCGCCGCTGTCGAACTGCACCTCGATCAGCCCGCCCGGCGCGCTGGCTGGCACCAGCTTGCTGGCCGTCTGCAGGTTCATGATGTCCACGTCGTAGTCGCGCACGTGCGCTTCCAGCGCGGCGGCAAACTGCGGGCCTTCGGTCTTGCGGATGGAGATGTAGTTCTCAATGTCCATGGTGTCGAGCACCTGGCCGCCAAAGCGCTGGGCCGCAATGCCGGTGCGGATGCCCTTGCGCGCGGCATACACGCCCGCGGCCGCGCCAGCGGGGCCGCCGCCGACGATGAGCACGTCAAACGGCGCCTTGCCGCTGATCTCCTGCGCGGCCTTCTCGGCGGCGCTGTCGTCGATGCGCGCGACGATTTCCGCCAGCGCCATGCGCCCCTGGCCGAAATGCTGGCCGTTGAGGAACACCGTGGGCACGCCCATGATTTGCTTGTCCTCAATCTCCTGCTGGTAGAGCGCCCCGTCGATGGCCGTGTGCGTGATGTTGGGGTTGAGCACGGCCATCAGGTTCAGCGCCTGGATCACGTCCGGGCAGTTGTGGCAGGTGATCGAGTAATAAGTCTCGAAGTGAAAGCGGCCATTGATGGCGCGGATCTGCTGCTGCAGCTGCTCGGGCTCCTTCGAGGGGTGGCCGCCCACTTGCAGTAGCGCCAGCACCAGCGAGGTGAACTCATGCCCCAGCGGCACGCCGGCAAAGCGCAGGCCGCTGTCCACGCCCGGGTTGGTGATCAGGAACGAAGGCACGCGCGCATCGCTGCCATCGGTGCGCAGGCTGATCTTGTCGCTTTGCTCGGCGATCTGCTCCAGCAGCGCGCGCATGTCGCGCCCGCCCTGGCTGTCGTCGAGGGTGGCCACCAGCTCCACGGGCCGGGTCAGGCGCTCCAGATAGGCCCGCAACTGGGTTTTGAGTGCGTCGTCCAACATGATTCATGTCCTCCTGATCAACGGTTCTTGTATGAGAAATTGGGCAAAAAAAAGCCCGAGCACCCGCGCGAGGTCTCGGGGCTGGATGGCAACCGCGCCTGGCCGCTGGGCCAGGGCTTGCGGCTTTCAGAGCCTCTTCAGATCTTGCCGACCAGATCCAGCGAAGGGGCCAGGGTCTTGTCGCCTTCCTTCCACTTGGCCGGGCACACTTCGCCCGGGTGTGCGGCCACGTACTGGGCGGCCTTGATCTTGCGCAGCAGGTCCTCGGCGTCGCGGCCAATGCCTTCGGCGGTGATTTCCACCGCCTGGATCACGCCCTGCGGATCAACGATGAAGGTGGCGCGATCGGCCAGACCCTGGCCTTCGCGCAGCACGTCGAAGTTGTTGGCCAACTGGAAGGTCTGGTCGCCCACCATGTAGTACTTGATCTTGCCGATGGTGTCGGAGGTGTCGTGCCAGGCCTTGTGCGTGAAGTGCGTGTCGGTGGAGACGGAGAACACCTCGACGCCGAGCTTTTGCAGCTCTTCGTACTTGTCGGCCACGTCACCGAGCTCGGTCGGGCAAACGAAGGTGAAATCGGCGGGGTAGAAGAAGAACACTGCCCACTTGCCCAGCACGTCCTTCTCGCTGATCTCGACGAACTGGCCATTGCGGTAGGCGGTGGCCTTGAAGGGCTTGATGGGGGTGTTGACCTTTGCCATAGGGATACCTCTCTCGTTTCCTGGGTTAACAATCAATGGCCTGCAGTGTACGGCCTGCGCCTCAATAGAACAAATTGAATAAATATATTGATTTAATAGCTAAAAGCATTGCACGCCATCTGACCATCCGAGCCCATCGCTCCATGCGCACAAAACGCTTGACTTCACATGTGAATTTTTTAAAATCCATCACATGGAAAGAAAATCATCGGCCTACTACCAGCGCCTGCACCGCCAGCGCCTGCGCGAGAAAGGCCTGGTCAAGAAGGAGCTGTGGGTTCTGCCCGAATACGCGCAAGACCTGCTGGCATTGGAAAAACAGATGCGTCAGCCACGCGGCGCGCAGACAAGCATCAAGGAGGGCATCATGAACACGGCAACACCCTGGACCATCCACGCCTTGCACCAGGCCATGCTGGGCAGCGACTGGGCCGCCAGCGGCCATGCGACGCTGGAGCTGCTCGAAGGCGCAGAGGCCAGCATGCTGATCACCATGCACGACTACGGCCAGCTGCCACTGTTCCTGGCCGTTGCCGGCGGGCAGATCGTGATCGAAGCCTACCTCTGGCCGATCGAGCACATCGCCGACCACGCCGCCTTCAACGAGCAGGTGCTGCGCGCGCAAAAGGTGTTCCCGCTGGCCACGGTGGCCATTGAGCGCTTTGCCGACGGCCAAGACGGCTACATCGTCTTTGGCGCGCTCAGCGCCGCCGCCTCGCTGGCCAATGTGCTGTATGAAATCGAGACCCTGGCCGACAACGTCATCCAGATGACCGAGGCTTTCGAGCCGCTGCTGCGCCCGGCCGCGCGGCAAGCCGCTGGTTGAGAGACTTTGAACAGGCTCTGACTGGCCCTGAACAGACCCCTTTTCACTGAGCAAGGAGGAGACCGCCATGTCGGTATGGAACAAACTCATCACGGCGCTGCGCGGCGGCGCCCACGAAGCCGGCCAAGCCCTGGTCGATGGCCAGGCGCTGCGCATCCTGGATCAGGAGATCCGCGACGCCGACGCCGACCTGCGCAAGAGCAAGGAGGCCCTGGCCGAGATCATCGCCAAGGAAAAGCTGGCGCGCGGCAAGCTGGAGCAAAGCGCCAAGAAAATCGCCGAATACGAGGGCTATGCCGTCAAGGCGCTCGATGGCAGCGACGAGGCCCTGGCCCTGGAGGTGGCCGGCAAGATCGCCGCGCTGGAGACCGTGCGCGACGAGGAGCAGGCCCAGGCCGAGCAATTCGCCCACAGCGCCAACCAGCTGCGCCAAGCCATTGCCCAGGCCGAGGCCCACATCCGGCGCCTGAAGCAGCAGGCCGATACCGTCAAGGCCACGGAAAACGTGCAGCGCGCCCAGGCCACCGTGGCCGAGCGTTACAGCGGCGGGCAGTCGCGCGTGCAAACGGCGCTGGACTCGCTCGAGCGCATCAAGCAAAAACAGGCCGAGCGCGGCGCGCGGCTGCAGGCGGCCGCCGAGCTGGCGCAGGAAAACGCCGAGGACGCCCTCGATGCCCGCCTGCGCCAGGCTGGCATCAGCCCCGACACGCACAGCGCCGGCGCGGTGCTGGCGCGGCTCAAGGCCCAGCGCGGCGGGCAGCCAGCGGCCAGCCCTGCCAGCCCAAACGATTGAACCAGGCCTGCCGGCCCCGCGCGCCCAAAGCGCGCAAAAATCCCAGCCTGGTGTCCCGCGCCAGCGGCATGGCCGCGCGGTGCGCCCACCGGCCATCAGCCCTCCACAAAGCACCGCCCAAGAGGTTCGCATGCACAGCTTTTTGCAGATCGTCACCGGCTTTCCCACCGTGGTCTTCAGCATCCTGCTGGCCGTGGTCGTGCTGTATTGGCTGGTCGTGGCCCTGGGCCTGCTGGAGACCGAGGTGCTCGACAGCCTGTTCTTCGACGCCGACGGGCTGGACGGCGCCGATGCTGGCGCGCTGGCCGGCCTGCTCTCGCGCCTGGGGCTGGGCGGCGTGCCGCTGACCGTCATCCTCAGCCTGATCGTGCTCTTTGGCTGGCTGGCCAGCTACTTTGCCGTTTTGATTGCGCTGCCGCTGCTGGGCCACCCCGTTGTGCATTTTGCGCTGGGCGCAGCGGTGTTTGTCGCCGCCGGCCTGGCCGCCATTGCGCTGACCAGCCTGGCGCTCAGGCCCGTGCGCGCGCTGCTGCGCAAAATCCCGCAAGAAGAACCCAAAACCCTGCTCGGGCGCGTGGGCGTGGTGCGCAGCGCCAGCGTCAACGCCCAAAGCGGCTATGCCGCCGTGGACGATGGCGGCGCGGGCCTGGTGCTGCAAATCCGCACCCACGGCGACGAGCTGCCGCGCGGCAGCCGCGTGGTGCTGGTCGAGCCGCTGCCCGAGCAGCGCGCCTGGCGCGTCGTTTCCGAAGAAGAATTCCACACCGG
>JAUMYI010000174.1 GCA_030528705.1 Comamonadaceae bacterium
AAAAAACAAAGCGCGATTCTAGAGCGTGTTATGGGCGCCGCCCCCGCATAGAGCGGGTTATGCACTTTTCACCCCCCGCGAGAGCGCCCCGGCATGCGCATTGCGGCGTTGCCGCCCCCTTGCAGCCCACCGGGCTGCGGCGGCAACGGCGCCTTGCACTGCACACGCCGGGGTGCTCTCGCGGGGGGCGAAAAGTGCATAACACGCTCTAGGCCAGCGCCTGCGTAACGGCCTGTTTAACGGCCTGTTCAGAAGCAGGCCCACAACTGCTCGGCCAGATACACCATCAGCCCAGGGCGGGCATACAGCCAGAACGCCAGGGCCAGCAATGCGGCCAGGCCCGCCAGGGCCAGTAAGTGGGAAAGCCGGGGTTTGCGCATGGGCCTGGGCTGCAAAGGTTTCAAACATCTTGCCGGGGGCGGGCCTGACGGCATCACGCCCCGGCTGGCGCCGCTGGCAAGGGGCGCTCCACGGGGCGCTCATCGACGGCCAGATTGATCAGCCCGGCCGCAATGCCCAGGGCGATGGCAATATACCAAACGATGTCGTAGCTGCCGGTGCGGTCGTACAGGTAGCCGCCCAGCCACACGCCCATGAAGCTGCCGACCTGGTGGCTGAAGAACACCACGCCGCCGAGCATGGACAGGTGGCGCACGCCAAAAATCTGCGCCACCGTGGCGTTCGTGGGCGGCACCGTCGAGAGCCACAGCAGGCCCATGACGGCCGAGAACAGATACACGCTGGTGCTGCTCAGCGGCGCCAGCAAGAACACGCTGATGACCACCGAGCGCGCGAAATAAATGAAGGCCAGGATGCGCCGCCTGGGCATGCTTTGCCCCAGCCAGCCCGAGAGGTAGGAGCCAAAGACATTGAACAGCCCGATCAGCGCCAGCGAATAGGTGGCCACGTGCACCGGCATGAACAAATCCTTCAGATAGCTGGGCATGTGCACGCCGATGAACACCACCTGAAAGCCGCAGACGAAATACCCCAGCGTCAGCAGTTGAAAGCTGCGCAGCGACAGCGCCTCGCGCAGGGCCTGGGCCACGGTTTGCGGCTCGCCCTGGGCGGCGGGCGCAGCCGCCGGTTGGGCCGGCCCGCGGCGGCGAAAGCCCGGCTCGCGCAGGCCCAGGGCCAGCGGCACAATCGCCAGCACGGCCACGGCCAGCGCCAGCAGGGCCTGCTGCCAGCCCAGCCGCGTGATCAACCAGCCCTCCAGCGGCAACATCAGGAACTGGCCGAAGGAGCCGGCCGCAGCCGTCACCCCCATGGCCCAGGAACGCTTTTCCATCGGAATCTGCCGCCCGATGACGCCATACACCACGGCATAGGTAGTGCAGGCCTGCGCCAGGCCCAGCAACATGCCGGCAAACAGCGCGAACATCCAGGGGCTGCTGGCATAGGCCATGCCCAGCAGCCCGGCCGCATAGCACACGGCCCCGGCCAGCAGCACGCGCATGGCGCCCAGGCGATCGGCTGCCATGCCGATGAAGATGCCGAAAAAGCCCCAAGCCAGGTTCTGGATTGCCAGGGCGTTGGAGAAATCCTGCCGCAGCCAGCCCATGTCCGTGACGATGGGCAACTGCCACAGGCCAAAGCCGTGGCGCACGCCCATGGACAGGGTCACCACCAATGCGCCACACAACAGCACTTGCTGCATGGGCAGGCGGGCTGGAGGGGAGAGTGAATTCAGGCTCGACGACATGGCACAGCGGCTTTGGTTTCAATCCAGTGCTTTCATCCCTGCAAGACGCTGGCCGCATCAGCGGCGCCCACCCAGACGCCACAGCAGCACGGCCGCGCACAGCCACTGCAGCGCGTACAAGGCCGTGGCCAGGTTGTGCCACAGCGCCAGGTTCTCGCGCGCCAGGATGCGCGGCGCGATGCCAAACTCCACCAACAGCGCCAGCACCACCCCGGCCAGGGCCCAGCCGCTCCAGGCCAGCGGCACGGGCGCTGCGGCGCCCGTGCCGCTGGCCTGCGCGCCATCACCGGCCCGCGCGGGCTTGAGCAAAAACACCAGCAACATGCCACAAGCCACCGACAGCCAGGCCATGGCCGTGAACAGCTTGGCCGCCACCTGCCCGGCCTGGGCCGTGGGCAGGCTCATAAACAACAGCGGCACGCTGAGAAAGCCCACCACCGACAGCCCGCCCCACCACAGGGCGGCGGCCATCACCGACAGGCGCTGCAGCACATGGTGCAATGGGGGCATGGGGGTTCCTCCTTGAAGCTGCGCGGCCAGGCCACTCATTCACTGATAGCGCACGGCGACGATTTCGTAGCTTTTCTCGCCGCCAGGGGCATTGACCACGGCGACCTCGCCCTCGGACTTGCCGATCAGCGCGCGGGCAATGGGGCTGGAGACATTGAGCAGGCCCTGCTTGATGTCGGCCTCGTCCTCGCCCACGATCTGGTAGCGCACGCGCTCGCCGCTGTCCTCGTCCTCCAGTTCGACGGTGGCGCCAAAGACCACGCGCCCGCCCGCATCCAGCGCGCTGGGGTCGATGACCTGGGCAGCGGCCAGCTTGCCTTCGATGTCCTTGATGCGCCCTTCAATAAAGCCCTGGCGGTCCTTGGCGGCGTCGTACTCGGCGTTCTCGCTCAGGTCGCCCTGCGCGCGCGCCTCGGCGATGGCGTTGATGACCGCCGGGCGGTCCACCGTCTTGAGCTGGTGCAGCTCCGCCTTGAGCAGCTCGGCGCCGCGCTTGGTGATGGGAAGGGTCGTTGTCATTGGGCAGTTCTCTTTCCAAAAAAATGCACCGCCGGATGTTGCCATCCAGCGGTGTCGTATTCCATCGCAAAAAATGCGCCCACTCTCTGTGCTCTGGGCGATGGCGGCGATTGTAACTGCTTGGCTGCGGGCCGGGCGCAAGCCGCAGCCAGCGCGCCGGCGCTGCGCGGCCGCGCCAGCGCCCACCAGGGCAAATGGGCGACAACGCGCCGGGGCACGGCGCGCAACTGCCGCAGGATTCACCCGCACAATCGCCCCTTTGCATGAACCAGAAGGAGACCCCATGTCCACCCCAGCCCCCGCCACCACCCCTGCCACCATCTACGACGCCCTGCAAGACGTTGCCCAGCGCATGCCCGAGCGCCCGGCGCTGACTTTCGTGCGCGACGGCAGCGCGCAGGAGCAGGCGCGCGTCGTCTGCTACCGCGAGCTGCTCGCCGGCATCACCCAGGCGGCCAACCTGTTCGTGCAGTGCGGCGGGGTGGGCGTGGGCGTGGCCTATCTGCTGCCCTCGGTGGTGGAGACGCACTTCGTGCTCTGGGGCGCGGAGACCGCCGGCTACGCCGTGCCGCTCAACCCCTTTCTGACCGAGGCGCAGATCGAGGAGCTGGTGCGCGGCAGCGGCGCGCGCATTCTGGTCACCGTCGGTGCGCTGGCGCCCGACGTCTGGCAGAAAAGCCTGCACGTGCAGCGCCGCATCCCCGGCCTGCAACTGCTGTGCCTGGGCCCGGCCGGCCCGCTGGACGAGGCCGCCGAGGGCGCCAGCATCCAGGACCTGGGCGCGGCGCTGGCGCAGCAGCCGGGCGACCAGCTCCAGTTCACCCCCGTGGCCGATGCCCAGCAGCCCATCGCCTACTTCCACACCGGCGGCACCACCGGCCTGCCCAAGCTGGTGGCCCACACCCACGCCAACCAGCTCTGCGCCGCGCGCGGCGCCGCCGAGCTGCTGGACGTGCGCCCGCAGGACTGCATCACCAACGGCATGCCGCTGTTTCACGTCGGCGGCAGCATCGCCTGCAGCCTGGCCTTCTTCCTGCGCGGCGCCAACGTGCTGATGCTCTCGCCGCTGGGCTTTCGCAACCCGGCCATGGTGCAGAACATCTGGCGCATGGTCGAGCGCCACCAGGTCACGGTGCTGGGCGCCGTGCCCACGGCCTTGGCCTCGGTGCTGGCCGTGCCGGTCGATGCGCGCATCGACACGCTGCGCTGCGGCCTCACCGGCGCGGCGCTGTGCCCGGCGGCGGTCTCGCAACGCTTTGCGCAAGTCACCGGCAAGCCCATCTACGAACTGCTGGGCATGACCGAAACCGGCGGCGTCACCGCCTCGGACGACGCCCGCGTGCCGCCCACGGCCGGCTCCGTGGGCCGCGCCATCGCCGGCAGCCAGATCCGGGTGCGCCAGCGCCTGGCCGACGGGCGCCTGGGCGCCGACTGCGCGCCCGGCGAAGTGGGCGTGCTGTTCGTCACCGGGCCCAACGTCTCGCCCGGCTACCGCGACCCCGAGCAAAACGCCGGCGTGTTCGAGGAAGGCGGGCTCAACACCGGCGACCTGGCCTACCTGGACGAGCAGGGCCGGCTGTTCATCGCCGGGCGCAGCAAGGACTTGATCATCCGCAGCGGCCACAACATCGACCCGGCCATGATCGAGCAGGCCTTCACCAGCCACCCGGCCGTGGCAGCGGCCGCCGCCGTCGGCCAGCCCGACCGCTACGCCGGCGAGCTGCCAGTGGTCTTTCTGGTGCTGAACGAGCCGCAAACCGACCTGGCCGCCCTGCAGGCATACGCCCAGCAGCACATCGCCGAGCGCCCGGCCTGGCCCAAGGCCCTGTACGTGCTCGACGCCCTGCCCATGACCGCCGTGGGCAAGCCCTACAAGCCCGCGCTGCGCGCCGAGGCAGCCGTGCGCCTGCTGGAGCCGGCGCTGCGCCAGCTCAGCGGCGATGGCCAGTTGCAGGTGCAGGCCAGCGAAGGCGGCAAGCGCGGCCTGGACGTGCGGGTGCGCCTGAGCCAGCCCTCACCGCAGGCGCAGCAGGCCATCCGCGAAGAACTCGACGGCTACGCCTTCGCCTGGACGCTGGAGGAGGGCTGAGCTGGGCTG
>JAUMYI010000175.1 GCA_030528705.1 Comamonadaceae bacterium
GGCGTCTCGATCGGGCAGCCGCCTTCGATGGCGGCCACGCGCGAGAGGTACATGTCGCGCGGCTCGGTGTTGACGACGTGGCCGAAGACCACATGGCCCACGTCCTTGCCTTCGAGCTGCGCGCGCTGGAGCGACTCCTTGAGCACCAGCGCACCCAGCGCGGTGGGCGGCATGTCCTTGAGGCTGCCGCCATAGGTACCGATGGCAGTGCGCACGGCACTGACGACCACGACTTCGCGATTCATTGTGTATTCCTTTGCTTGAGGTTGAAAAACCGCGCACCCTGTACTGGTCATGCCCCGTCATGGGCGGAGTGCTGCAGGCCCGCATTGATCCGCTGCATGTGCATCGGCTCGGGCTGCGATGATGACACGAAAAGCCCAAGTTGCAGCCGCGGGTTTTCATGCAGGTCGGCTGGGCAAAAAAAAGCCCGGCGCAAGGCCGGGCTGAAGGGATCCATGAAAATGGTTTCGAAAGGATCCAAGGAGACAACTTGGAGGCGGGCGCCCAGCCTTGTGGCCAGGGCACACGCCGAATGAATTACGAACGGCGGCGTGCCGCGGCCGACTTGGCGGCGTTGGTGGCGCTTTCGGTCACGGCGTTGAAGTTGGCCTGGGCCACGTCCGAAGCCTGCTTGACGGTTTTTTGCACCGACTCGAAGGCATTGTTGGCAGCCGAGATGGCGCTGCGCACCACGGCCACGGAGGCCTCCGTGCCCACCGGGGCGTTCTTGGCGGCGCTTTCGACCAGGTTGTTCATGGCCTGCTGGGCCTCGGCAGTGCGCTCTTCCACCAGGCGGTTGATTTCCTGGCCGCTTTCCGAAGCGATTTCATACAGCTGGCGGCTGTAGTTGGAGACTTTCTCGGCCAGAGGCTGGAAGATGCTCGACTGCAGTGCGGCCAGTTCCTGGGCGTCCTTGATGGACAGCACGGCCTGGCTGTGCTTGGCGGCATCGTTCAGGGCTTCGCGCGAAACCTTGACGTTGAGCTCGATGAGCTTTTCCACGCTTTCGAAGGCTTTGTTGGTCAGGCCGAACAGCTGCTCGATGTTGGCCTTGTGGGCAGCCAGAATTTGTTCAGGGGTCAGTGCCATGTTTCTCTCCCGATGAATAGATGAGGATGGTTGATGAGGATGGGTGCTGGCACGGACGCCGGGCGTTGGAATGCTTGTGGGTGGCCTCGGGCGTGGGCACGTGGGAGCTGGGCCGCTGTGGGGGCAAAGCTCATTGTGCAATGCAGCATGGCCGCGATTATGCGGCGCTCTCGCCGGGAGTTCAAGCACTTTTGCTGCGGTGCAGCAAATTAATCGATACAAAATGTATCGAGGCTTTATCGCCGTGCCGTGCCGTGCCGCGGTGCGCTGGCCTTGGCGTCGGCTCACACCGAGATTTTGAGTAGGCTCTTACAGTCGGCGCACGCGCGCCAGTGGCGGGTGGTTGCGCAGGTAGGTCACGACGCCAGCGGCAATGGCCTCGGCAATGCGGGCCTGGTGCTGCGGGGAGTTGAGCAGGCGCTCTTCATCCGGGTTGCTGATGAAGCCGGTCTCGATCAGCACGCTGGGCGTGTCCGGCGAGCGCAGCACGGCGAAGTTGGCCTGCTCGACGTTGCGCTTGTGCATGTGGGCGAATTGGGCCAGCTGGGCTGCCATGTAGCGGCCCAGCACCAGGCTGTCACGGATCTGGGCCGAGGTGCTCATGTCGGCCAGCATGCTTTGCACTTGGCGGTCACGCGAGTGGATGTTCAGCCCGCCCACGGCATCGGCCTTGTTTTCGTTGGCGGCCAGCATGCGCGCGGCGGTGCTGGTGGCGCCGCGCTGGCTGAGGGCGTAGACGCTGGAGCCGCGCGCGCGCCGGTTGAGCGCGGCGTCGGCATGGATGCTGACGAACAGGTCGGCCTGCACGCGCCGCGCGCGTTCGACGCGCGAGGCCAGCGGCACGAAGAAGTCGCGGTCGCGCGTCATGTAGGCCTGCAGCGGCACGCCGTTGACGCGCAGCCGGTTGATGCGCTCGCGCACCTGCAGGGCAATGGCGAGCACGACGTGTTTTTCATAGCTGCGCGCCGGGCCGATGGCGCCCGGGTCTTCACCGCCGTGGCCGGGGTCCAGCGCCACGATGTAGATGCGGTCGGTCTGCTGGCGCGTGGCCGGCGGGCTGGAGACGGGCGGCGGCGGCGGTGGCGGGCTGGGCCTGGGCGCTGGCGGGGCCGGGCGCGGCGCTGGCGTGGGGGCTGGCCTTGGGGCAGGGGTCGGGGAGGGCGCTGGGGGGCGCGAGCCATGCTGGCCAAACCATTCGTCCAGCGCATCGGGCCCGGGCGCTGGCCTTGGCGTGGGCGCAGGCGAGGGGGCTGGGGCTGGCTCGGGCAAAGGGGGCGGGGCCGCAGGCGTTGGCGGGGCTTCGACGCTGGGCGCCTGTGCCAGGGTGCGCAGGCGCTCATTGATGAGCTGGGCCATGGGATCGACGCGCTGCAGCGGGTACAGATCGAAGACCAGCCGGTGCCGATAAGGCGCAATGGGCTTGAGGGTGAAAACCTCCGGGCGCACGCGCTGCTTGAGGTCGATCACCATGCGCACCACGGTGGGCGAATGCTGGGCAATGCGGATCGCGGCGATGTTCGGGTCGTCGGACTGCACACGCGTTTCCATGTTGCGCAGCTCCGGCCCCAGGCGCAGGTTCTTGATGTCCACGTACAAGCGCGGCGGATTGGCGACCAGGTCGTGCTGGGCCTCGAGCTTCTGGTCCGATTCGATGGTCACGCGCGAATACTCGGGCGCGGGCCAGATGCGCAGCGCGACGATGCCTTTTTTGTTGCCTTTGGCGGCTGTTTGCGGGTAGTGGCGCTGACTGATCTGGGCAAAGGCCATGTGCTCCACGCCCAGCGTGCACAGCAGGGCGCCGGCGCGCAGCAGGCTGCGGCGATCCCAGCGCCGCGGCGCCGGGGCAGGGGATGCGGCAGGCTGCGCCTGGGGTGTGAGCGGCATGGGGGCCGGGGCGGCAGCCGCCGGTGGCAGCAGGGCGTGATGGGGTGCGGGGGCGAGCGTGGCGGCGGCTTCGGTGCGGGCGACTGTGGGCGCAGGCGGGGTCGGTGAGCTCATAGCGCGCATTGAAGCATATTTTTCGCCAACGTCTGGCCGGCGGGGCTGTAGGCCAGCAGCGCCAGCTGGCGCTGCTGCGGCTGCTGCGGCACGAATTGCCAATGCAGCGCCAGGTCGGGCAGGGCCAGCCCGGCGCCGGCCTTTTGCGGCCACTCGATCAGCTTCAGCCCGGGGCCTTGCACGGTCTCCAGCAGGCCCGAGTCCAGCCACTCCTGCGGGGTTTCGAGGCGGTACAGGTCGAAGTGGTGCACCTGGCCGGGGGGCTGGTCGAGGGCGTAGCTCTCCAGCAGCGCGTAGGTCGGGCTTTTGATGCGGCCGCGCACGCCCAGCGCGCGCAGCAGGTGGCGCACCCAGCTGGTCTTGCCCGCGCCGAGGGCGCCGTAGAGATGGATGCTGGCCTGCGCCAGCGCCTGGCCCTGCGCCGCCAGGGTCTGGGCCAGGCGCTCGGTGGCGGCTTCATCGGCCAGCGCGATGCTGGTCTGGGCCAGCGCGGCGGCGGCAGGCGGGTGTTCGGCGGCGGGCAGGGCAGCAGTGGCAGGTTGGCTGGCGGACATGGGGGCGGGCTGACAGAGGCAATCGGGCGGGCGATGATCGGGCGGGGCTGGCACGGGCATTGCCTACAATTTTCCGCATGGCAGCAGAGCATGAACTTGTGCAGCAAATCCGCCAGTGGGCGCGGCAGCTGGGATTCTCGCAGATCGGTGTGGCTGGCATCGACCTGTCGGATGCCGAGCCGGGGCTGCTGGCCTGGCTGGCGCAGGGCTTTCATGGCGAGATGCACTATATGGAGCGCCACGGCCTCAAGCGCGCCCGGCCAGCGGAGCTGGTGCCTGGCACGCTGAGCATCGTCACCGCCCGCATGGACTATCTGCCGCCTGGCACGCCGCCGGGCTGGCAGGCGCTGGAGCTGGCGCGCCTGCAGCAGCCGGGGCAGGCCGTGGTGTCGCTGTATGCGCGCGGCCGCGACTACCACAAAGTGCTGCGCCAGCGCCTGCAAAAGCTGGCCGAGCGCATTGCCCAGGCGGTGGGGCCGCTGGGGCATCGGGTGTTCACCGATTCGGCGCCGGTGCTGGAGGCCGAGCTGGCCCGGCGCAGCGGCCTGGGCTGGCGCGGCAAGCACACGCTGCTGCTCTCGCGCCAGGCAGGCTCGATGTTTTTCCTGGGGGAGATCTTCCTCGACCTGGCCCTGCCGCCCACGCCGGCCACCAGCGCGCACTGCGGCGCCTGCCGCGCCTGCATGGACATTTGCCCGACCCAGGCCATCGTCGCCCCGGGCCGGGTCGATGCGCGGCGCTGCATCTCCTACCTGAGCATCGAGCACCCCGGGCCCATTCCCGAGCCGCTGCGCCCGGCCATGGGCAACCGCTTGTACGGCTGCGACGACTGCCAGTTGGTCTGCCCGTGGAACAAGTTCGCCCAGCCCAGCGTGCTGGCCGACTTTGCCGCGCGCCCGGCGCTGCAGCAGGGCGATTTGCTGAGCCTGCTGGGCTGGAGCGAGGCCGAATTCCTGCGCCAGACCGAAGGCAGCCCCATCCGCCGCATTGGCTACGCGCGCTGGCAGCGCAACCTGGCCGTGGTCAGCGGCAATGCGCTGCGCGCGGCGCAGCTGCCCCGGGCCCTGGCCCGGCTGCTGTGCCAGCAATTGCAGCGCATGGCGCAGGACCCGGCCAGCGATGCCCTGGTGCGCGAGCACGCGGCCTGGGCGCTGGCGCAGGCGC
>JAUMYI010000176.1 GCA_030528705.1 Comamonadaceae bacterium
TGGCATTGCTGACCGGCTGCAAAGGAGCCGTCACCGCCGCCGAGGTCAACGTGGTCGTGGGCGCTTGCAGCACATCGCCATTTTTGGTGGCGCTGCCGCGCACGAAGGCGCGGAGAATCACGTTTTCCGTGGTCGAAGCGGCAATGCTGGGGAGTACGCAAGTCAGCGTCTGCTTGTCGTCCGAAATGGCCGAGCCCGCCCCGGTACATTGGCTGGGCAGCGCCAGCCATTCGGCAAAGCCGCCAGCGGGCAGCGCGCTGACGATCTTGACGTTGCTGTCGGGCTGTGGATGGGTGCTGATCGCCACCCGGTAATGCACCTCGTCATTGGTGCGCACCTTGCCGTTGTTTGGCCCCGAGTCATAGCCTGGCAGGCTGTCTTGCCCCTGCTGATCCCAGCCAGCCGTGCCATCTGCCGCCACGGCCACCGTGAGTTCTTTGACCGCAGCCTGCGCCTGCGGCAGCGCCACGGCCAGCCACAAGGCCGCCGCTGTTGCGCTCAAGCGCCACAGCCTGCCTGCCCCTGGCCTGGGTGAGTTGGTGTGCGTCATCGAAGAAAATCCTTTTTCCTTTTGATTGTGTGAAAGACAAATGCAAAGCCGCCAAAAGCAAGCCACCCGCCACGCCCTTTGCGCATGGCCATCTGGAGCGGCCGCAAGTTACATGCAGATACAAAAGAGACGCATCCGCCTGCTTGGCAGTCCCTTGCTGAACCGGGCCGCAAAGCCCCGTCTCCTTCCAGCTGCGTATCCTACTGGAAGTACGATTGGTTGCAAAACCAAATCAGGCCGAACAGGCACTTTGCTCAAGCCTTTCTTTTGCTTTGCGTGAAAAACCCTTGTCCTACAAGCAAAAATGGGGGCGGCGCCGTGCCGCGTCCGCAAACAGCCCCACCAGCGCCCGCGTCTTTTGCGTCCCGCTAGAATCCTGCGACCCTCGGCGGCGGCTTCTCTTTGTTTTCTGGCCGCAGTGCGGATGCAAAACGCCGCCATCGGCCCGAATTCACCTCAAAGCCTGTCCTCACTTCAACCCCCACACCACAAGAGCACACCATGAGCTACACACTGCCTGAACTGCCCTACGCCTACGACGCCCTGGAGCCGCACATCGACGCGCAAACCATGGAGATCCACCACACCAAGCACCACCAGACCTACATCAACAATCTGGCCACGGCCGTCAAGGGCACGGAGTTCGACGGTCAGGCCGCCGAAGTGCTGATTCAGCAGCTGGACAAGCTGCCCGAAGGCATTCGCACCGCCGTGCGCAACAACGGCGGCGGCCATGCCAACCACAGCCTGTTCTGGACCGTGATGGCCCCGGCCGGGCAAGGCGGTGGCGGCCAGCCCGGCGGCGCGCTGGCGCAGGCCATCGAGCGCGATCTGGGCGGCTTCGAAGCCTTCAAGGAGGCCTTCACCAAGGCCGCGCTGACCCGCTTTGGCAGCGGCTGGGCCTGGCTGTCTTGCGACAAGAGCGGCAAGCTGCTGGTGGAAAGCAGCGCCAATCAGGACAGCCCGCTGATGGCCGGCATCGGCTCGGGCAACGCCCCCATCCTGGGGCTGGACGTCTGGGAGCACGCCTACTACCTGAAATACCAAAACCGCCGCCCTGACTACATCGCTGCATTCTTCAACGTCGTCAACTGGGCCGAAGTGGCACGCCGCTACGACGCGGCCCTGGCATCCTGATGCGCCCCCCCGAGCCGGCACCTCAAAGCCTGTTCAAAAAGCAAAACCGCAGGCACCTCTGGCCTGCGGTTTTTTTTCTGCTCAAGGCCCACTCAGGGCAAGATGGCTGGGCAAGAACGCTTTTACACCCCCAGCAAACCCTGCCCGGCCTGGGCCGCTTGCAGCAGCAGCCAAGTCATCACCACATAACGCAGCAGCTTGCCCACCGCCATGTAGGCAGCGCACTGCGCCAGCGGCAGGCGCAGCCAGCCAGCCACCGCGCACAGCGGATCGCCGACCACGGGCAGAAAGCTCAACAAACAAGCCTTGGGGCCAAAACGTTGCAGCCAACGCAAGGCCCTGGGATGCTGGGCCGCTGCGGCCCCAGTGTGGCGCTTGCGTAGCAGGGCACGCCGCGCGGCGCGGCCCATCCACCAGCTGAGCATGCCGCCCAGGGTATTGCCCAGCGTCGCCACCAGTACTGCCGGCCAGAACAGCGCCGGGTTCAGTTGCACCAGGCCAAACACCGCCGGCTCAGAGCCCAAAGGCAGCAAAGTGGCGGATAAAAAGGCCACGGCAAACACCGTGGACAGGCCGTATTCAGGCAGGGCCAGCCAGCCCAGCAATGCCTCCAGCCAGGATTGCCACATGCAAGACGACGCCTTCGATCAGCGGCCTTGGCCGTGCAGGGCGCGCGCCATCAGCCTTGCTGCGCGGGCGGGCGGGGCGTGACGTCCGTCACGTCAGCGGGCTGCGCACGGCCAGGCGCCTCGCCCGGCCGGCGGCGCAGGCCCGGGCGCTGCGCCGCCGCGTAGGCGCGCCAAAAACCGCTTCGCGGGTCAAAGCGCGCGCCCTGCCAAACCGCCTGCGGCCGGCCCAACCAGCGGGCCAGCAACTGCCGGGCCTTGAACGCCAGCCACGCCGCGGCCATGACGAACACCAGAACGAAGAACAGGGCCGCGCCCAAGACCAGGCCCAGCGCCAGTAAAAAAATGCTAATAAGTGTTCCCATCAGTCCATTCACATTCATCTCCTGCTCACCCAAGCCTGGCACAACCTGCCAAGCCAATCATCTCTGGCTCATCCAGCGCCCTCAGCGCAGGGGTTGCGCCTGGGCCAGCAAGGGCGCGTGGCAAACCATGCCCACATTGGGTACATGCACGTTCATTTCAATGGCAGGCCTATATTTTTACATTTGCCTCACATCCCAGCAGCCACCAATGAAGCCTGTTGCGCCATTCGCTGCACTCCACATACGGCGAAGGAGTTTTTTCAAATTCATCCTGTCTACACCATTTCCTAAAAACATATTTTTACCTATGATTTTCCACCCCCCATATAATTGTCCTTCGCTTTGAAAAAGAAAGGACTTTCCCATGCTTCGTTACGCTGTGATCTTCTTCATCATCGCACTGGTTGCCGCACTCTTTGGCTTCACAGGCATTGCCGCAGGCGCTTCAGAAATCGCCAAGATCCTATTCTTTGTCTTCATCATTTTCGCCATTGTGAGCTTCGTACTGAATGCCATTCGAAAATAACGCAAACACATGCCATCATGGAGATATGTTTGACGGTACGGCTTGCGACTGAATCCCATTTTCAAAAAATCCCTAGTGCATGCCCAAAATAGTGTTCCACACAAAAAGTGTGCAAATGGGTTCTGACGGATTCAATTTCCGCACAGCTCTGCGCAAAGAATTACCACAATCAGAAAAGGATTTTCTATGAACGCACATGCCAAAAACCCCATGGAAAACGCTGCCGATGCGGCAGAGGCCACGGTGCGCAAGGCCGCATCCCAGAGCGTGCAGGCAATTGAAAAAGGCGTGGACAAGGCCGCTGACGCCGCGCACGCTTTGACTGACAAAACGCTCGACGGCGTGGAGCGCGGCCTCAGCCAGGCCCGCCGGGCCATCGACTCCGGGCTGCAAAAAGCCGAGTATTCGGTGCGCAGCCTGCACCAACGCTCCGACCCGGCCATCGACGCGCTGGCGCACAAAGCCCTGGACGTGGCCACGCAAAGCATCAATCTGGTGGCCGACACCAGCGAGCGCGCACGCCAGCGCGTGCAGGAGCTCAGCGAGGCCACCAACCGCTACGTGGTCGAAAAGCCCGGCAAATCGCTGCTCATGGCCGCGGCCGCAGGCGCCATCCTGACGCTGCTGCTGACTGGCCGCCGCGGCCGCTGAGCAGCGCCAATCACCCGCCAGTGGGAGCCGCTCCACCCGCCCCCACGCCCCATTCCACGACCAAGGAGGACCCCCATGAATACACGACTGACCCACACCCTGGCCCTGGCCGCTGCCTTGGGCATTGCGGCCGTGACGGCCACCGGCTGCGCCGTGGCCCGCGATCAGCAAACCGTTGGCGCCTATATCGACGATGCCGCCATCACCGCGGCCGTCAAGGCCAAGCTGGCCGAAGATCCGACCACCTCGGCCGTGGCCATCAGCGTTGAAACCCTCAACGGCGAGGTGCAACTCTCAGGCTTTGCCAAGTCCGAGCACGAAAAACACCAGGCAGGCCGCATCGCCGCGGGCGTCAAGCACGTGAAAAACGTCAAGAACATGATTGCCGTGCGCCCGTAACGCGGACGTGCCCGCGCGGCCCCTTGCCTGGCCGGCACAAGCGCGCTGCAAACCGCGCGCTTGTGCTCCAGAGCCTGTTCAGCCTGGCCTTTGCGCCAGGCTTTTTCATGCCCGCCGCGCCTTCAGCGTTCGAACTTGGTGGCCAGAATGATGGCCGTAGTCGTGCGCTCCACGCCGTCGAGCATGCCGATGCGGTCGGTCAATTCGTCCATGGCCTGCACCGTGGGGGCTGCGGCCAGGGCGATCAGATCCGAGGCCCCGCTGACCGAATACAGCGCCCGCACTTCGGGCAGGCCGTGCAAGGCCCTGGCCACGCTGGGCATTTGCCGCGGCGCCAGCTGGATCATGATGTGCGCGCGGATCTGGCCGCGCTCGCTGTCGTCGCCGACGCGCACGGTATAGCCGGCAATCACGCCTTCGCGCTGCAGCCGCAGCATGCGGCTTTGCACCGTGGTGCGCGGCAGCTTCAAACGCCGCGCCAGCTCGGCGATCGGCGCGCGCGCGTTCTCGCGCAGCAGATTGAGCAATTGCAGATCCTGTTCGTCCAT
>JAUMYI010000177.1 GCA_030528705.1 Comamonadaceae bacterium
TTTCCTTCAGGCGCATCACGCCGGTGGTGGTTTCCTCGGTCACGCCGATGATTTGGGCGCTCTTGCGGCTGTACCAGCTCGGGTCCTGGGCCAGCTTGGCCTGGATGGCGGCAAAGAGCACGCGCTCTTCTTCGCTTTGCGGCTTGGCCAGCACGCTGGCGTCTTTCTCGGCCTTCTGGCCCAGGTGCATCAGCAGCGTGGCATCGCCGCCGTCGTCCAGAATCATGTTCGGGCCTTCGGCCTCGCTGCCTTTGTCGCCGAACTCGAAGATGCGGTGCGTGTAATCCCAATACTGCTCCAGCGTTTCACCCTTGACGGCAAACACCGGCGTGCCCTGGCCGCCATTGGCGCTGTTGCAGGCGATGGCGGCGGCGGCGTGGTCTTGCGTGGAGAAGATGTTGCACGAGGCCCAGCGCACATCAGCGCCCAGGGCTTGCAGGGTTTCGATCAGCACGGCGGTCTGGATCGTCATGTGCAGGCTGCCGGCGATGCGCGCGCCCTTGAGCGGCTGGCTGGCGGCGTATTCCTCGCGGATGGCCATCAGGCCGGGCATTTCGGTCTCGGCGATGGCGATTTCCTTGCGGCCCCAGGCGGCCAGGGCAGGGTCGGCAATCACGCTGTGCGCGGCCAGGGGAAGATCGTTTTGGGCGTTCATGGACAAACTCCAGTTCATTGCAACAGGTGGACAGTGGCCGCCTGCGCAGCGCCTGCACGGGTGAGCAAGAAGTGGATGGGGCCGGGGCCGAATCGCTCTTGCCGCCGCATGCGCCTGCGGGCGGTTGAGCGTCGTTGCGAAATCTGGTCATTGCGGGCCGCAGGCCCGTGGCGCTGCTGCGCCATGCCAGTGGCTGCCACATGGTTGGCGCCGGTGCGGCGCTGCACGGCCTCTGGTGCGCAGTGCAATGGCAGTCAAGGATTTCCGAGCCTGGCAATTGCGCCCGGCGCTGGGCCTGGCGGCAAGATGCTGCAACGCTCCTCGGAAACGCGGGCGATTATAAAAGCCCGGGCGCGATCGTGTCCCGGCGGCAAGATCGCGCCCGGGCCGGGCGGTTGGGGGCGGCTCGAAGTCTTGTCCGGCAGGGGCCGCGCTGCGCCAAAGCTTTCAGACCGAAATGTCGGTGCTGAAGCCAGTGCGCTGCTCCAGGGTGTCCTTAGGTTCTGGCTCGGTGGGCAGGGGCTCGATCTTGACGATGGCCACGGAGATGTTGTCGCTGCTGCCGCCGGCGCGCTCGTTGGCCTTGTTGACCAGGAACATGGCCGCATCGCGGGCGTTGAGCATCTGCGTGGTCTGCCCCAGCTCTTGGGGGGTGAACTGGCTCCAAAGGCCATCGCTGCAGGCCAGCAGCACGTCGCCGACTTCGAGCTTGGCGATGCTGTAGGCCGTGGCCGGCGGGTCGATGTCGCTGCCCAGGCAGCCCACCAGCACGTTGGAGTTGGGGTGGTTGGTGGCCTCTTCCTCGCTGATCTCGCCGCTGTCGATCAGCGACTGCACGTAGGAATGATCCTTGGTGCGGAACACCAGCCGCCCCCACTGGAAGTAGTAGATGCGCGAGTCGCCGGCATGGATCCAGTGGCACTGGTTCTGCGGCATGATCAAAAATGCGGCAATGGTGCTGTGCGGCTCCTGCTCGGAGGAGACGGCCGTCAGGCGGATCACCAAGTGCGCCTCCTTGACGATGTTGTGCAGTAGCTGCTCGGGCTTGTCCGTCTCAGGGTCGAAACGCTCGAACAATTGGCGCGCGGTCAGCAGCACCTGATCGGCCGCCTTGCGCCCGCCGCTGCGCCCGCCCATGCCATCGGCCACGATGCCCAGCACGCACTCCTTGCTGCGGTGGTGCTGATAGATGGCCACCTGGTCTTGTTGGTATTGGCGATCACCTTTGTGCAAGCCGGTGGCCGCCGTCAGTCGGTAATTGGTTGGCATGGTGGGGGCCTGTCTGGTCGAGGGTGGAGACATGCCGCGCTCGCTGGCGTTGCGGGCCTTGGTGCTGCGCAGCGCATGGGGTGACGCAAATTATGTACTGGCTGCGTGCTGCAACGCAGCGCCCGGTGCGCAGATTGCCTGTGAAATCGCTGCCATTGCGCCTGAATCAGTGGGGAAAATCACACAATTGTTAGAGCATTGGGGTGTTCATCTCAGCTTTCAAGGCCATCTTGGCGCGGATGAAGAAAGGGGTGGAAGGAAGCATCGGGCGATTCGCATGCCCATTGCAAATGCTTGCAATCGTATTCATGGCGCTGCGCTTTGGGCATGGCCGCCACACTGCTGGCTGAGCCGTCGGCGCCCGCATCGAAATCCTGTGAACACGCTCTAAGATCGCGCCATCACGACACCGAGGGTCTGCCTGGGCGTTTGCGCCGCCCGTGCAATGGTGTTGCAAACAACCGTTTTTCTGGGGGTGCCCAAGATGCCTTCTGCCAGTCAACGTCTGCCACTGAGCCTTTTGATGGCTACGGGAATGATGCTGTTTGCATTGTTCTTCGGCGCTGGCAATCTGATCTTCCCCGCCGCTTTGGGCCAGCAGGCCGGGCAATCGCTGTGGCCGGCGGTTGGGGGCTTTTTGATCACCGGCGTGGGCCTGCCTTTGCTTGGGGTGCTGGCGCTGGGCCTGTCCAGGGCGCAGGGGCTGCAGGCCCTGGCTTCGCGCGTGCATCCCTGGTTTGGGTTGCTGTTCACCGTGGCCCTGTATCTGACCATCGGCCCCTTGTTCGCGCTGCCGCGCACGGGCTCGGTGGCGTTCGAGATCGGGCTGTCGCCCTGGCTGCCGCAGCAGGGGCGCAAGCTGTGGGAGGTCGGCTGCCTGGCGCTGTTCTTTGCCATTGCGCTGTGGCTGGCGCTGTCGCCGGGCAAGCTGGTCGATCGCATCGGCAAGGTGCTGACGCCTTTGCTGCTGCTGGCCATGGCCTTGCTGATTGCCTCGACCTTCATCGCGCCCATGGGCGAGCCGGCTGCGGCGCAGGCTTCGTATCAAGCGCAGCCCTTCGTCAAAGGCTTTCTGGCCGGGTACGACACGATGGACGCGCTGGCCTCGTTGGTGTTTGGCATGCTGGTGTTGATGAGCGTGCACCAGGCCGGCATCCGCGAGCCGGCCCAGGTGATGCGCGCCACCTTCGCAGCCGGCTTGCTGGCCGCGCTGCTGTTGGCTGTGGTGTATGTCTGCATCGCCCGCATGGGGGCCACGAGCCTGGCCCAGCTGGGCCTGCTGGACAACGGCGCCAAGGTGCTCTCCGGCGTGGCCATGCACTACTACGGCGCCTGGGGGGGCTTGCTGCTGGGGATCATGGTGTTTCTGGCCTGTATCACCACCGCCGTGGGCCTGTTGGCCGCCTGCGCGGCCTATTTCAACCATTTGTGGCCGGTCTTGAACTACCGCGCGCTGGTGCTGCTGTTTGCGCTGGTGTCCTTTGCCATTGCCAGCCTGGGGCTGGGCACGATTCTTTCTGCCGCCGTGCCGGTGCTGGTGTTTCTCTACCCGCTGACCATCGTGCTGATGCTGCTGGCCATAGGCCAGGCCCTGCTGGGCTGGGGCACGGAGGTGTGGCGCTGGGCCATGGGCGCTACGGTGCTCTCTGCGCTGCTGCATGCCCTTCATGGCGCCAAGTGGCTGCCTGCGGCGCTGGCCGATGGGCTGGCGCGCCACGTCCCCGGGCAGGAGGTGGGCATGGGCTGGATGGCATTTGCCGCAGCGGGGCTGGCCCTGGGCCTGCTGCACTGGCAGGCCGCCGGGCGCAAGCCCATGCAATTGGCGTAGCGCCTGCCTGGCTTGGGCGCGGTTAAGGCAATGCCCGCAGCCGCCCCCAATGCATCAGCGCCATGCCGCCGATGGCCAACAAGCCGCCCAGCAGCAGGGGCGCGCCCAATGGCTCGCCCAGCCAGAGGCTGGAGCACAGCACGCCAAACACCGGCACCAGCGTGATATAGCCCGAGGCGGCGCCCGCGCCCAGGGCCTTGACGCCGGCGTAATACCAGGCATAGGCCAGCGCCGCTGCGCCAAAGCTCAATGCCAGCAGTGACCACCAGGCCGCAGCGGGCGCCTGGGCCAAGGCGCGCCAGGCGCCGGGGCCTTCCACCCCCAGGCTGAGCAGCACCAGCAGCAATGCGCCCAGTACCGAGCAAACGCCGGTGGCGCTGAGCGCATCGACGCGGGCCAGAACAGCGCGCCCGATCAGCGTGTAGGCCGCCCAGCACAGCACGCAGCCCAGCAGCAGCCACTCACCCGGGCCGGCATTGCCGCCAGTGAGCAACTGGCCGGGCGCGCCACCGGCGATGGCCAGCAGCGCGCCGCCAACGGCCAGCAGCATGCCCAGCGCGATGGCGACGTTGAGCCGCTCCTTGAACACCAGCGCCGCCAGCAGCAGCGTAGCCACCGGGTTGAGCGCGATGGCTAGCACGCCCCGGCTGGAGGGCACGGACTGCAAGGCCAGCATGAAAAACACCGCATAGCCAAACACCCCGGTGGCCGCCGCCAAGGCCAGCCCCAGCCATTGGCGCGGCGAGAGGCTGCGCAGCCCACGCAGGCGGCCGCTGCGCCCCATCCAGAGCAGCAGCAGCGCGCTGGCCAGCAGAAAGCGCGCCGCCGCAGCGGCCAGCGGCGGCATGTTCAGCGCCACGATGCGCCCCCAAGGCCAGGATGCGCCCCAGATCATGGCCATGCCCAGCAGGCGCAGGTGAATGGGGTCGAGGGGCAGGCGCATGGCGTGGCAGTGGGTGAGCAATAGGGGGCCAAAAGGGCAGCGGCCAGAAGGCAGCCGGCCACAGGCCCGCCAAGAGGGAAAACAGCAGCGGGCGATTGTGCACG
>JAUMYI010000178.1 GCA_030528705.1 Comamonadaceae bacterium
CGGCATCGCTGCCATCGCACCAGTGGATGCGCGCGGGCTTGCACAGCGCGGCCATCTCGGCCACCCAGGCCAGCAGCTTGGCGTGCCGCAGGCCGGCAGGCGCATTGAGCGCCGCTGCAGCGGGCGTTGGTGTAGAGGAATGCATGCTCGATCTCCTGAAGTGAAAAAACCGGTACGGCCTGCAACGCCATGGGCCGCGAGCGCCTGCTGCCTGCGCCAGGCAGGGCGAAAAAACGCAGATTTTAAAGAGCCTGACACCCAACCCCGAACGGGCGGGCCGCCAGTGGGTACTTCTTCAATCGTCTGAGCGAAGTCTGGCCCAGAGCATGTGCATGTCCAGATTGCGCCGCCCCCAGGCCGTGCGCAGCAGCAGCCGCATCGGCCACGGGTAGCGGTGGCCGCAGGCCTGGCTCAGCCCTTGATGCGCCAGCACTTCCAGGCCCAAGCCAGCCAGCTCCGAGACATCGCCAATGCCCCATTTGAACTCGGGCGGGCGCTGGCCCATTTTCTTCAGCGCGTCGTGCTGCCTTTGCCGCCCCACCCACTTCTTGGGCAAGGCATCGAACACGACATGCGCCTGCGGCAGCTTGCGCGCCAGCCGGGCAAACCAGCCCTGCAAGGTCTGGGCATCGAAGTACATGAACACGCCTTCGGCCACCAGCAGCACGGGCTGGCCATGCGCGGCGACGGCGTCCATCCAGGCCTCATCGAGCATGGAAGTGGCCAGGTACACATTGCCGGCCTCGGGCAGCAACTTGCGCCGCAACGCGATGGCTGGCGGCAAGTCCAGCTCGTACCAGGCGCTCACGTCTGGGCAGCCCAGGCGCTCGTAGCGCGCATCCAGCCCGGCGCCCAGGTGCACCACCACGGCCTTGGGGTGCTGGGCCAGATACTCGCGAACGTAGCCATCGAGCAGCGCCGCCCGGCCGCAGCAGCCCGCCTGCGAGGCTTTGGCGCTGGCAAAGACGGAAAAGTCAAAGTCGATCTGGCCCAGCATGCGCTGGGCCTGGGCATCGCGCAGCAAGGCATCGGGCCGCTGGCATTCGACGGCCTTGGCCCACAGCGGGATCAGCATGGTGGCCGAGAGCTCACAGAGATCGGCGGGGGTGATTTTGGGGGCGCTCATGGCCTGCTCCTTTTCAAACGGTGGCGGTGAAGGCAGGGGGCTCTCTCTTGCTGCAGCCCAAGGCACACGGCACGCAGCAATGTGCTTTGCGGCTTTGCAAGAGCGCCCAAGGCATCGTGGAGCGGGCGGGGCCAAGGCCAGGCAATGCTTGTTGTGCGTGCCTGCCGGCACGGGCCTGCCGCTATTGTTCCCGATCTGGCGCGCTCAATTCACAGCACGGCCCTGGCGCGCTGTGGCGCGGCAGGCGCTGTGATACAAACGCAAGCTACTGTGAAAGGCCCTTTGCCATGAAATGTTCTGCACTGAAATTTGCCCTGCTTTGCAGCCTACTGACGCTCTCCAGTGCCTCGGCTTGGGCCGGCATTGATTGCGACCGGGCGCAGACTGGCCCGGAAATCGCCATCTGCTCCGACCCCAAGCTCAAGGCTTTCGACGACTATCTGGCCCAGGCTTACAGCCGCATTCGCAACGCCCTGCCCGAGGCGCTGTTCGACGAAGTGCGGCGCAGCCAGAGGCAGTGGATCGCGCAGCGCGATGCGCAGTGCGGTGCAGACGTGCCCTGCCTGATGCGCGAGACCTACGAGCGCACGGCCGCCCTCAATGGCTTTGCCCAACGCTATGCCGAGCAACAGCGCGGCGCGGGCCAGGCCGAAGCCGGCAGCGGCCGCAGCCACCAGGCGCCGGGCATGGGCTCCGCCCCGGCCTACGCCGCGCCGCGCAGGCCGGCGCCCGATGCCACAGCAGCGCCTGGGCACAGCCTCAGCCCCAAGCAGATCTACCAAGTGGGGGCGCAGTCCATCGTCGTCATCGCCGCCTACGCCAAGGGCAAGGAAGGCGTCAGCCAGGGCAGCGGCGTGGTGATCGCCCAGGACGTGGTGGCCACCAACTGCCACGTGCTCGAAGAGGCCGACAACGCAGTCGTGATCTTCCAGGGCCAGCCCCACGAGGCCGAGCTGGTCACCGGCAACCGCAAGATGGACTACTGCATCCTGCGCACGCGCGGCCTGCCGGCCCAGGTGGCGCGCATTGGCCGGCTCGATGAGCTCACGCCCGGGCAGCGCGTCTACAGCATCGGCTCGCCCCGCGGGCTGGAGCTGACCATCGCCGAGGGCCTGCTCTCGGCCGTGCGCAAGCAAGACGGCGTGCCCATGATCCAGACCTCGGCGGCGATCTCGCCGGGCTCCAGCGGCGGCGGCCTGTTCGACGAATACGGGCGCGTCATCGGCATCACCACCTTCCTGCTCAAAGACTCGCAAAACCTCAACTTCGCCCTGCCCGTGGAGCTGGCCGAGGTGCTGCTGCGCTGAGCGCCGAGCCCCATCGCCGCGCCCCCACGGCCTCGCCGCATGCGCATCGCCCTGTACCTGCTGACCGCCGCCTTGGCGCTGCTGACCTTGCTGCCGCTGCACCCGGCGCGGGTCTGGTGGGTGCGCGTGTGGGATTTCCCGCGCCTGCAACTGGCGCTGCTGCTGGCGGCGCTGCTGCTGGCGCAAGCCTGGTGGCTGGACTTCTCCCAATGGCACGCCTGGCTGGCCGTGGCCACGACCGCGCTGTGCGCGCTCTACCAAACCTGGTGGATCCTGCCCTACACGCCGCTGTGGCGCCATGAGGTGCGCTGGGCCGACGCCCATGAGCAAGGCCCGAGGCTGCGCATCATGGCGGCCAACGTACTCACGCCCAACCGCAATGCCAAGGCCGTGCTGGCCCTGGTGCGCCAGCACCGCCCCGATGTGCTGGTGACGCTGGAGACCGACGCCTGGTGGGAGCAACAACTGCAGCCGCTGCGCCAGCACTACCCACACCACGTGGCCTGCCCGCAAGACAACCTCTACGGCATGCATCTGTACGCCCGCCTGCCGCTGGACGAAGTGCAGGTGCAGTACCTGGTCGAGCCGGACGTGCCCTCCATCCACGCCAGCCTGCTGCTGCGCGCCGCCCAGGGCAGGCAGCCCGAGGTGCGGGTGCGCATGCACTTTCTGCACCCAGCGCCGCCCAGCCCGACGGAAAACGACGAATCCACCGAACGCGATGTGGAGCTGCTGATGGTCGCCAAAAGCCTGCAGGGCGAGGCCGGCCCGGTGGTCGTGGCAGGCGACCTCAACGACGTGGCCTGGTCGCCCACGACGCGGCTGTTTCGCAAAATCAGCGGCCTGCTCGATGCGCGCGTGGGCCGGGGCATGATCAACAGCTTCCACGCCCGCTACTGGTTCGCACGCTGGCCGCTGGACCACATCTTCCACAGCGACCATTTCGAGCTGGTGCGCGTGCAGCGCCTGCCCAGCATCGACTCAGATCACTTCCCGATCATGATCGAGCTGCAATACCACCCCGCCAACTCCGGCCAGCAAGAAGGCCTGCAAGCCAAGGCCCAGGACCATCGCCAGGCCAGCCAGACCCTGGCCGAGCAAGGCGCCAGCGCCGCCGACGTGCCCGAGCCCCAGGCGCGCGGGCACTGAGTACCTGCCCACCATGACCAGCGCCAGGCTTGCCAGCCCAGCCGCCGCCCCAGAACACCTGCACCATGCCCAGCCGCACCACCCCACCCCTGCGCCACCTGCTGTATCTGCACGGCTTTCGCTCCTCACCACAATCGGCCAAAGCCCAGCTCACGCGCGCCTGGTTCGCCCGGCACCACCCGCAGGTGCAGGTGCTCACGCCGCAACTGCCGCCCTCGCCGCAGGCCGCCGCGCAGCACATGCTGGCGCTCACCGGCCACTGGCCCAGCGGCAGCCTGGCCGTGATGGGCTCCTCACTGGGCGGCTACTACGCCAGTTGGTTCGCCGTGCAGCGCCAATGCCCGGCCGTGCTGCTGAACCCGGCAGTGGAGCCAGCGCGCGATCTGGCGGCCTACATCGGCCAAGTCGCGCAATGGCACCAGCCCGAGCAATCCTTTGATTTCCGCCCCGAATACATCGACGAGCTGCGCGCCCTGGACACACGCCACGTGCGCCCAGCCCCGCCCACGCTGGTGCTGATGGCCAAGGGCGACGAAGTGCTGGACTGGCGCGAAATGCAGGCCCGCCACGCCGATGCCCGGCACATCCTGCTCGAAGGCGGCGACCACGCACTGAGCCAGGACTTCACACCGCAACTGCCCACGCTGGCGCAGTTCCTGCTGCATTTGGGCCAGCCGCCCGCCGACGCAGGCTAGACGCCTGCGCCTCGGCACAGACTCTCAGCATCTCCCCAGGTTTTCCCCAGGGCGCACAGGGGGTACAGCGCCGCATCTCCGGGCACATCATTCAAGCCCAAGCTTGGCCAATGCCAGCGGCGCTGGCCTTCAGAGGAGAAGCCCATGCCCCTGTCCCACCCGCAAGCCCCAGCAGCCCAAGGCCGTCTCCTCGCAGCCTCTGCCCTGGCAACGCTGCTAGCCCTGTCGGCCCTGCCCCCCTTGCAAGCGCAGCCGCATCTGTCGGGCGGGGCGGCCAGCCCCTGGGTAGCAGAAGTCGAGCTGGGAGTTGGGCTGCAACTGAGCGCCAGCGCGCCCAGCGTGCGCCAGCCCAATGGCGAATACCGAGAAACGCACATTGACCTGCGCGTCAATGCGCTGGGCGGGCCCATCGACATTGCGCGCAGCTGGAGCCAAGGGCGCTGGTGGCTCAACCCTGCATGGGCGCCGCTGAACTTCGAACTGGACCCGCTGGACGGCAGCGCCCGCCTCATCG
>JAUMYI010000179.1 GCA_030528705.1 Comamonadaceae bacterium
GATCTGGCGTTCGGCACTCAAAGCATCTGACAGTGCGCCGCATTTCTCATGATTTGAATGCGACTCTTTGAGTCGCTCGATGCAAATCAGGGCGAGGCTGCAAGAAAATTCGTCTAAATTTTTCAATCATAAGCATCGTTTTTGAAAGGAGTGGGTGATGAATTCAATCAAAAGGCTTTTCTTGCCTCTGTCGCTCTCGGCTCTGTTTTTTCTTGCCTTGCTATCCATGCCGGCTGCTCAAGCTTTTGATTATGGGTACAAGGCAGATAATTATTTCTACACTTGGCATATTGACGATGCAATGCGGCGTGACATGTTGAGAAATCAACAGAACAAATACCGCAAGACCTACGATCAAGCCAAGTCAAAAAGCAGTGCTGACGACAAGCAGGAGGCCGCTGAGGCAGACCGCTACAGCCATTCGAGCCGTCTGAGCCAGAAGATCAGCGAGCAAATGGTGCAAACCCTGCGCAAAAAGCTGCAATCGAACAATCAGCTCACGCCCCAGGCCGAAAAAGGCCTGAGTCAACTGGCCAATGCCAATTTGATCGGGCAAGTGAGGCAGGCGCTCAAAGCCGATGGCTACTATCCCGATAGTGTGGCCGTGGCGATGGCGTATTGGGTGCTCGTCAATTACGGTATTGCCCAGCAGACGGACTTCTCGAAAATCAAAGGCCATGGTTTGGTGCGGCAATTGCAGGCGGCCATGAGCAAAGGGGAGGTGGCCGCAGCCAGTCATGCTGAAAAGCAGGAAATGGCGGAGGTGCTGTACTGGATGGGCAGCTTGCAGGTGGCCATGTATATGGAGGCGCAGCAACAAAAGAACCAGCAGGCCATTGAGGCCCTCGTGAGTGAGGCCAAAGCGGCCTTGGATGCGATGGGCTTGGGTGTGGACGGCATCGGGCAAGGGCGCAACGGGCTGGAGCTGCGCTGATGCCGCAGCAGGGCGGTTGAGACGCGCTGATCGCGCGTGTCGAGCGGGCTGGCGACGGCCCCAGCGCCAGGCTGTGCCCATGAGCTTTCCTGGCGCACTGAGTGCGGCTATAATCTGCGCCGTTTTGCATTCGATCAGAGGCTTGCGTTGGATTGGGCGGACATCAAGACCGCCCTTTTTCGTTTCTGCGTTCAGGCCTCTGGGGCCTTCTTTGGGGGGCTTGCAGGTTGCGCGTGGTTGGTTGCCGGCCCTGAAGCCGGGCAGGCCAGCGCAGCCTTGTGGGGATGCGCTGGCGGAGTGTCGCGGTGTGGGCAGAGCCCGTGCGGCCGACGGTGTGGCTGGTTTTGGCGCTTTCTTCGACGCGTTGAAGAAGGCCTGCACGACCCGGGGTTTCGCCGCCTGCGGGTTTTTGTTTTTTTGGGGAGACGGGCGATTGCGTGCGGGCCGCCGCGCGCAGGGCCGATGAAAGGGGCAGGGCTTGGCATTGCAGCAAGTGGTGGAGCAGACCGTTGCCGGTCTGGGATTTGATTTGGTGGAGGTGGAGCGCTCCGCCGGAGGCTTGCTGCGCGTGACCATTGATGTGCCCTGGCAGGAGCCCGCCCAGACAGCGTCTGATGCATCTGATGCAGCCGGGCAGCAAGCACCGGCACAGCCGCCTGCGCCCATGGCGGCCATCACGGTTGAGGACTGCGAGGTGGTGACGCGCCAGTTGCAGTTTGCGCTGGAAGTCGAGGGCGTGGACTACGCCCGGTTGGAGGTCTCCTCGCCCGGCATCGACCGCCTGCTGCGCCATGAGCAGGATCTGCGCCGTTTTTGTGGCGAGGTGGTGGATGTGGTGCTCAAGCAGCCCATTGGCGCGGCGGCGCAGGGCCAGGTCAGCGCCAACCGCAAGCGTTTTCGCGGCCAGTTGCAGGCTGGCCAGGCGCCTGGCCAGTGGCAGGTGGTGTGGACTGATGAGCCCGAGCGCAAGCCGGGCCAGAAAGTCAGCAAGAAGTATGTGCCGCCGCCAGCGCAGGCGCTGGGCTTCACGCTCGATGAGGCCAAGGAGGTGCGGCTGGCGCCAATCGTGAATTTCAAGGGGCCAGGCGCCCGGGGGCGTTGACTGGCCGGATGCATACGGGGCGCGGCATTGCCGCCGCGCAAGCAAGGGCCGCAGCCTGCCGGGCTGAGGCCGAGGGATTGAGGAACACAACAGGGGTTGATGAAGCGGGCCGAGTGCTTGCGGGAGTTTTTATGAATCGCGAATTGTTGATGCTGGTCGATGCGATCTCGCTGGAGAAGAACGTCGAGCGCGACGTGGTGTTTGGCGCCATCGAGCTGGCGCTGGCGCAGGCCACCAAGAAGCTCTACAAGGATGAGGTGGAGATCCGCGTGGCCATCGACCGCGACAGCGGCGACTACGAAACCATGCGCCGCTGGCTGGTCGTGCCCGACGAGGCCGGGCTGCAGAACCCGGAGGCCGAGGAGCTGCTGATGGATGCGCAAGAGCGCGACCCGCAACTGCAGGTGGGCGATTACATCGAGGAGCAGATTGAGTCCATGCCCATCGGCCGCATTGGCGCGGTGGCGGCCAAGCAGGTCATCTTGCAGAAAATCCGCGAAGCCGAGCGCGAGATGCTGCTCAATGAATTCCTCTCGCACGGGCAGAAGATTTTCTCCGGCACGATCAAGCGCATCGACAAGAGCGGCGACGCCATCGTCGAGAGCGGCCGCATTGAGGCGCGGCTGCGCCGCTCGCAGATGATCCCCAAGGAAAACCTGCGCAGCGGCGACCGCGTGCGCGCCATGATCATGGAGGTCAACCCCGAGCTGCGCGGCCCGGCCATCCAGCTCTCGCGTTCGGCGCCCGAGTTCATGGTCGAGCTGTTTCGCAACGAGGTGCCGGAGATCGGCCAGGGCGTGGTGGAGATCAAGTCCTGCGCGCGCGACGCGGGCTCGCGCGCCAAGATCGCCGTGGTCTCGCACGACCATCCGCGCGTCGATCCCATCGGCACCACAGTGGGCATGCGCGCCAGCCGCGTCAATGCCGTGACCAATGAGCTGGCCGGCGAGAAGATCGACGTGGTGCTCTGGTCCGAGGATCCGGCCGAATTCGTCATCGGCGCGCTCTCGCCCGCGCAGGTGCAATCCATCTACGTGGACGAGGAAACGCACTCCATGGACGTGGTGGTGGACGAGGAAAACCTGGCCAACGCCATCGGCCGCGGCGGCCAGAACGTGCGCCTGGCCTCGGACTTGACGGGCTGGAAGATCAACATCATGGACCCGAACGAGTCCGCCGAGAAGCAGGCCAACGAGGACAGCCAGATCCGCGCGCTGTTCATGAGCAAGCTCGACGTGGACCAGGAGATCGCCGACACCTTGATCGCCGAAGGCTTCACCACGCTGGAAGAAGTGGCCTACGTGCCGCTGCAGGAAATGCTGGAGATCGAGGACTTCGACGAGGACACGGTCAATGAACTGCGCGCGCGCGCCAAGGATGCGCTGCTGACGCAGGAAATCGCGCGCGAGCAAAGCGTTTCGCAAGTGGCGCAGGACTTGCGCGAACTGCCCGGTCTGGACAGCGAGTTGCTGGCCAAGCTGGCCGAGAACCAGATCCTCAACCGCGACGACCTGGCCGACCTGGCCACCGATGAGCTGGTGGAAATCAGCGGCCTGGAGCCCGAGGCCGCCACGGCGCTGATCATGCAGGCGCGTGCCCACTGGTTCAACAACGACGACGACCAAGCCCAGCAGGCGTGAAGAGCGCGGAGGACGAAAGCAGCTTTATGTCGACCAACACCGTTACCGAATTCGCCGCTGAAATCAAGCAAACCCCCGAAGCCGTGCTGCAGCACCTCAAGGAGGCTGGCGTACAAAAATCCTCGGTGGATGACCCCATCAGCGAGAGCGACAAGCAGAAGTACCTGGCGCACCTGCAAAGCGTCACCGGCCATGCCGCCGAGGGCGAGCGCAAGAAGATCACGTTGACCAAACGCTCGACCAGCGCCATCAAGCAATCCGATGCCACCGGCAAGGCGCGCACCATCAACGTCGTCACGCGCAAAAAGCGCACCTTCGTCAAGCGCGACGAGCTGGCAGATGCGGGGGGCGCTGCTGCGGCTGCGCCTGTGGCCGATGCGCCCGCAGCAGCGGCTGCGCCGGCACAGCCCGATGCCGAGCTGCTGCGCCGTGAAGAGCAGGCGCGCCGCGAGGCCGAAGAGCTGCGCCAGGAGCAAGAGGCCCTGGCGCGCGAGCGCGCCGCCCGCGAGGAGCGCGAGCGCAAGGAGCGCGAGGCCGAGGAGCGCGCCGCAGCCTATGCCCGCCAGGAGTCGGAAAAGAAAGCCCGCGCCGCGGCCGAGAAGGAGCAGGCCCTGCAGGAGCAAAAGCTCGAAGCTGAGCAGCGCGCCAAGGAGCAGCAGGAGCAGCGCCGCAAGGCCGAGGAAGAATCGCAGCAGCGCGCCGCTGAAGAAGCGCGCCGCGCCAAGGATTTGGAAGAGCGCCGCCGCAAGGCCCAGGCCGAGGCCGAGGCCATCCGCGCCATGATGTCCGCGCCGCGCAAGGTGCTGGTGGCCAAGAAGCCCGAGGAGGCCCCAGCCCCTGGGGCCGAGGCGAAAAAGGGCACGCTGACCAAGCCCGACACCGGCGACAAGAAGAAAGCCACCGGCACCGGCGCCGCTGGCCGCAAAGTCAAGGAGATCAAGTCTTCCGACCTGTCTTCCAACTGGGCCTCTGAAGATGGCCGCCGCAAGGAAATCAAGACCCGCGGCGATGCCACCGGCGGCGTGGGCCGCGGCGGCGCCAGCGGCTGGAAGGCTGGCGGCAAGTCCGCCAAAGGCAAGCGCGACAGCCGCGATGCGCGCGATCGCCGCG